>CAYVIL010000020.1:3406-10059 GCA_964451675.1 uncultured Candidatus Saccharibacteria bacterium | reverse complement strand
AGCGAAACCAAAGTTAAGCTTTGGTCCTTGATATAGGTCGCTTGGTTGGTTAGTATTTGTGTAGAGCTGAAAAATGCAACGAAAAATGCAACATGACCTCTTAATGATTAATGGTATTTGCCATGTTTATAATCGTGGTGTTGATAAAAGGATAATATTTCCTGAAAGTAACTACTATTTACGGTTTATAAATACCATAAAGCACAATCTTAAATTTGATTGGCCATTAAGTCGCTATATCCACCGGATAAAGCGGGCGCAAGATGAAGATGAACGGTCGCATGTCAAACAATTACTTGAACAGTACAGATCGCCCCCATCGGTTGAGATTATATCTTTTTGTTTAATGCCTAATCATTACCACTTCACTATCAAGCAGTTAACTGAAAATGGGATTTCTAGTTTTATGCAAAGGTTAGGTACAGCGTTTACAAAGTACTTCAATATTCGTAATGACCGCTCTGGCCGTTTATTTGAATCTAGTTTTAAGGTTGTGCCTGTCGAGTCTGAGAAGCAACTAGTACATTTGGTTCGTTATCAGCATATTAATCCGCGCAGTATTAGATTGGAAACTCCAGCGGAATTGCTGGAGTACAAATGGTCGTCACTTTCTACATATGCCGGTAAAGAAAAGAACTTATACCCTTTTGTTAGTGTAGATTTACCTTTGTCCTCTTTTAATTCTAGAGAGACATTTTTGAGGTTTACTTTTGAAGAAGTTTCCGGAGAAGCTGTGTCAGGAATTCAGGAGGTAGCTATTGACGATGATTTTGGTTGGTTTGTTAGTGTTAAGCAATATGAAAAAGAGAGAAAGCAGGAAAAACGAGAGCGCTTTTTGAATTCCTCTTTTGCGGAATGTTGATTTAACAGGTAAAACCAAAGTTAAGCTTTGGTCCTTGATATAGGTTAGTTGAGGAGGAGGGCGATGAACTATTACAAAGTGTTACCTTTTGTGGTTGCTATTGTTTACCGTGCAGAGCGTTCCGAAATTGTGGTTGGAAAACACCCAAATTTGGAGCATAAACCTTATCCCGGTCTGTGGGATTTGCCTGGAGGTAAATTGCTTCCGGGGGAAGATCCGAAGGTGTGTGTGCAACGGGAGATTATGGAGGAAACTGGTTTAGATATTGTTGAAGTTAGTTTGTTTGATGTATTTTTGCACGATGGCACCGCAGTTCGGGATGATTGCAGATCTAATATTCCATCTTTAGGGTTGTGTTATAAGGTTGCTGCTCGTGGTGATTTGAAGCCCACAGAAATGTTAGAGATGCATTGGGCAAACAAAGATGAGCTGAGGAGCTTAGATTTAACACCTTGGGCAGCCTATTTTCTAAGATATATATATTGACCGTCCGTTAAGCGTGTTGCTTTTATAAAGGGCAACCGCTTTTTTATGCTTTTTCTGAGTAGTATTAATCCCCCTTTATAACCATCAGAGGTTCCAATCTAACCACAGCCTTTGTTAAACCAGCGTCTACTAAAGTTTTTACTACCTCGTCAATGTCTTTGTAAGCTTGTGGTGCTTCATCAGCAATTTTATAAAAAGGTAGGTTGTAAACAATATTACCCATTTTGTTTTTAAATTGTTTCTCTTTTATTGATTTTTTGGCTTGGCGACGGCTCATTGTTCTTCCTGCCCCGTGGTTGACAGAGCCAAAAGTTTCCCCAATTTTTTCTGTTCCCACAACTACGTAAGAACCTGTTCCCATACTGCCCGGGATTAGTGCTGGATGGCCTGTTTTGCGATATGTAGTAGGATTGTGGGGATGATTTGGAGGCAGAGCCCGGGTTGCTCCTTTACGATGTATTAAAAGGTTTGTTTGTTTCTGTGCCGGTTCTTCTGCTGAAGGTCCAACCTTTATGGAGGTTGGACCTTGGTCAAGGTTGGACCATTTTCTTTTTGCCGCTTTCCACTTTTCCCATTTAGCAATGTTGTGGGCGACATCATAAACTTGATTTACTTCTGATTTCCGTTTGAATTTCTCCTGAACAAAATCTTTAAATACACGCCGCACTTCGTGCGCTATAATTTGTCTGTTTGCAAAAGCAAAGTTTACAGCTGCTGACATTGCTCCGTAGTAATCTTGCGCTTCCTCTGCTTCCCAAGGCAGCGCTGCTAGTTTGCTGTTGGGTATATCTTTAATTTTGTATTTATTGCGGACGCGCCAGAAAATTTTGGAATAATCTACGCAAGTTTGGTGCCCTAATGCTCGCGAACCGGAGTGAATCATAAAACAGAGCTGATCTTTGTACAGACCAAATGCGTTTGCCGTCCCCGAATCAAAAACATCGACAACTTTTTGCAGTTCAATGAAATGGTTTCCAGAACCAAGTGTTCCCAGTTGAGCCTCTCCCCTACTCCGCGCCTTTTTAGTAACTGTATCCCAGCGCGCATCTTCTAAATAACCGTTTTCTTCTGTGTGTTCTACATCTTCCTTGCGCGCGTATCCGCGGTTCATTAAGTAAGGGCACCCTTGCAAAACAACATCCCGCAAACTTAGTCCTTTTTGAATTTTGTTGTGTTCAGCACCGAGCCCAACGGGTATGCGAGCTTCAATCCTGCTCATTAATGTTTTTAGGCGTTGCTGGTTGTAGTGATTTTGTTTGTAAAATTCTGTTGTTGCCAGTAACCGTACTCCGCAGTTTATATCCATTCCCACAGCACCGGCAGATATATAGCCCTCTGTTGCCATTACTCCCCCAATCGGCAAACCGAACCCTTGGTGCATATCTGGCATACCAATTACAGGCTCAACAACGCTCGGTATTTGGGCTGCGTTTTTAAGTTGTTGGATTGATTGGTCTTCTGTTAATTGAGGTAGGAGTTTTTCAGATGCATAAATACGCGCAGCTACCTTCATTTTATCTGTTTTGGGAATTTCATATACGTTGGTGCTGATTTTGTTTAAGTTAGAATTTGTTCCCATGCTGTTATTTTAGCATGGTATCCGAACAAATCTGCTATAAAAACAGGGAGGCAATAGAAAAGTAGATGAGTAGGCTGGTAATATCGCGCAGTACTGTGGCAAATGGACCGCTTGCTATTGCTGGGTCTATTTTTAATTTTTGGCACAGCTTTGGCAAGCTGATAGCTATTATCATTGCAGCCAGAATAGTTGCTGCAATCGATGTTCCTAATATTATGCTAAGAGTGGTTGATTGCAGCCAAACTAAACAAACTGCAGATATTAGTAGCCCGAGCAGTGCTGCAAGCAGTACGTTTACTTTAAATTCCCTGAGCACATATTTTTTAATATCAAGTGCGTGGTCCAAGGCAAGTGAGCGGATAAAAATAGTTTGTGTTTGTGATCCAACAGCATCTGCCATATAGACAATAGCGGGAATAAAGGCAGCAAGTGTAAGTTCCTCTTTTAAAGCTGTTTCAAAATGGTTGACAATAAGTGCAGCGACAATTCCGCCAAGAAGTCCTAGGAGTAGCCAAGGAAATCGTTTACGAAAGTGCAGGTTTGCATTAGCTTTTATTATGCTTACTGCTGGATTTTCTATTTTGCCAGCACCGGCAAATCGTAAAGCATCCTCGACACTCTCTGACTGGAGAATGTTTAAAAGTGTATCGAAAGTTACTGCACCTAAGAACTGATTGTTTTTATGAATTACTGGTACTGCTTTGATGCTGTTTTTTAAAGCTAGCAAAGCTACTTTTTCTTGGTCTGTGTCTGCGTGGGCAGTAATAAGTTTATCTGGTGAAATATTTTTTACTAATTCTGTTTTTGGGGAGCGAAATACTTCTTTTACGGAAATTACTCCTACCAGCTGTTTTTGGGGATTAAGAATATAGATGTAATTAATACTTTCAAAGTTCGCTGTTTCTTTTGCTAACAGGTTCTCCACATCATTTACTGTAGCTTTGTCATTTACTGTTGGAACCTTGGTACCTAAAAGCCTTCCCGCAGTTTCTTTAGGGTACTTTTTTCTTTCAAAAGTGTGGTTTCTAGATTGTTGGTGTTCCATATTTGCTTACGTATTTTATCATGGGGATCAAAAAATAGTTATGTTAGGCAAGTTTTTGTCAATTCAGTTTTTTCTATGCAATTCTAAGGGCAACCTAGTTTTCGTTCAATCCCCCGCTCGGGATTTTTTTTGCTTTAGCTAATATTTTTATGTTCGAGGTTTGGGTAGATTCTTGTTATAATAATAGTTGTAAGCGCCTGTAGCTTTCAATGCCGACTTAGCAAGGCCGCCGAAGGTGGGAAAGAGCTTAGACGGAATTAATCCCGCTTTGCGTGGCAACTGGATAGACCTACCTGCCGGCAGGCAGGGCGTTGGTCTTCGGAACCAAAGGTTCGGGTTTTCTGTAACAACTAAAATCTTTGATTTGCAGTGGTGCACAGAACCCCGCACTTGATAATAGTGCGAGGCGAGATTCTGAAAGTTTGCCGGTGTAGCTCAATTGGATAGAGCGTTGGTCTTCGGAACCAAAGGTTAGAGGTTCGAGTCCTCTCACCGGCACCATTAACCCCGCTCAGCGGGGTTTTGGGAGAATTTGCTGCGCAAATTCTCTCCACAGTTCTAAGTTGGAGGGGTCGCATAGTTGGCCTAGTGCGCCGCTCTCGAAAAGCGTGCGGGTTTACGCCCACGTGGGTTCGAATCCCACCCCCTCCGCCATCGCGTGACATCCGTTGTTGGCGGATGAACGCGATAAAATGGAGAGGTAAGGGATGAGAACCCAATCAACCGAAGGTTGATTAAAAGGTGAAGAAATTCACGAAGTGAATTTACTTCAAGGGCTAACGCGGAGCGTTTGCCCCCGAATCCCACCCCCTCCGCCAATCGGAAAATGAGGCGCTTTGCGCCAACACTCGCCAGCCGATTTTAGGCGCAAAATTGAATTTTTTGTCTTTGTCCCGCAAAGCGGGACGCCAAAAGTTTACCTGCCTCTGGGAGGCGGGATTTTTCTTTCTCATCACAACGGTCTTTTAATATTTTTAAGTTTTGGGTTTGTTACTTGGGTGTAACGTTGTGTTGTCCTTATATTTTGGTGACCAAGTAATTCTTGTACATAACGGACATCAACACCATTCTCTAAAAGATGAGTGGCAAAGCTGTGACGAAGCGAATGAAAAGTTGCCTGCTTTTTTACTTCTGATTTTTTCAAGGCGGTAGAAAATACTTTCTGTACCAATCTAGTTGACAGCTTTCCACCCTGCTCACTTTCGAAAACATAGTCATTCATCTTTTTTTGGCGATCAAGTTTTGTATGTCGGTTTTTATTCTTTTCGGGATAATGGTGATCCGATCTTTTTTGCCTTTGGACTTTTTTAGGTGAATTGTCAAGTATTCAAGATCAATATCTTTGATTTTCAAAATTGTTACCTCACTAACCCTAAGTCCTGCTCCGTAAGAAAGTGAAATAACTAGTTTGTGTTTTGGATTTTTGACCTTTTTAAGGATTCTACTGATTTCTTTTCTTGAAAGCACAACTGGCAATTTTTTGTGTCTTTTTGCGTACGGAAACTTAAAAATAAATGGTTTTCTGTAGACTTTTTCAATTGTGTATTTTAAGGCTGCGTGATAGAGGTTGATTGTGTAGGGTGAATAGTTTTTGTCGGAAAGAAGCGAAAGAAAATTTTTGAATTCACTTTCGCTTATTTGATTAAGTGGTTTTTTAGAATGTTTATAGATCTTTTTAACACATTGTGTGTAAGATCTAATAGTACTGGGGCTTAAGCCCATAATTTTCATTTCTTGTTGTAGTTTATCAATCAGCATAGTAAAATCTTATCAGATTTTTATATGTTTATACGAACAAAGGTTCGCATAAACACTAGTTATATTCAATTCCGGTTTTCCGCTTTAAGCATTTTTAATGTTATACTGCTATATAATTATTATGAAAAAGAAGGAAGTTTTAGTTATTTTTCTTTTAGCGGCTTTGGTGACCGTAGGAAGCGTATTTAAAGAGGGGATAATAAAATACTTTTGTTCCTATCCCTTCATGGATTTTCTTAAAACCCCCGCCGCTTTTTGTCGAGGATTTCCTGTTGGTTTTAATCCGAAGCTTGTTTTAAACCAAGAGATTGTTTGGCAACGTTTTTCTCCTGAAGGAATAATTATAAATCTCCTCTTTTGGTTTTTGTTTTTAGTAGGTGGTTGGCTGGTAGTAAAGAAGCTAAAAACTAAGAAATAATATAGGTTTACCGCGGAAAATCGGAACTTTTTGCCAATTTTTGTTTTGCAAAACCGTTGCACTTTGGTTCGGTCTTTGCTACACAAAGACGAATATAACACGGTATATCTGTTTCGCCCCTCGGCTCGGGGCTCACCCATATCCCACCGAAATTTGATAAAATAAATTAAGGTTTCGGCGGGACAACGGATATCCCGAAACGTTATACGACATTTGAATTCAGGCACAAGATACAAACATTTATATTATTGAATTTTTTAATTTCTTATTATGGATAGATTTTGGGATAAAAATAATAATTATTCAGGCGGCACTTTAAAAGAATATAATTTTTGGGTACTCGAAGTAAGTTATAGGCAGCATACTTTTGGAAATTTTATTGTTTTCTGCAAAAGACAGGGTGTTGAAAAAATCTCAGAACTGCATGATGAAGAATTATTAGAATTGAAAAAAGTATTTCAAGAAATAGAGTCCGCTCTTTTGCAGAACGAAACTTTTAAACCAA
>CAYVIL010000020.1:0-3396 GCA_964451675.1 uncultured Candidatus Saccharibacteria bacterium | reverse complement strand
GCTTTAATTATTGGCAAATGGGTAATAAAGTTCACTCGCTTCACATTCATGGAATTCCAAGATTCGATTCAGAAAAAACGTTTTTAGGTAAATTTTGGAGAGACAAAGATTTTAAAGTGCCTCCAGTTTGGACTTACGAAGAACAATCAAAAAATACTGTAATGGCTATTAGAGACGAAATTAAAAAATTCTTGAAGTAGTGCCTGAATTCAAGCGCTTCGGGGACGTTGCACTTTCGCTCCTTTCAGTCGCACAGGTCGCTTAACACTGTGTATCTGGTTCAGCCCTCAGCTCGGGCTTCACGCAAATTTCGCATACTTCAATTGAAAAAAATAAGGTAGTATGCGAAACTTCAGATACACAGATAAGTTATATGAAATTACAATTTCTCTATAAATTAACATGAGGAAAAAAGTTTTTCTAGTTTTTGCCCTGATTTTCACAGTTTTGAACCTTGTTTATTCACTGTTTTTAGATGGGCTATCTATTGGTTTCCCGCTACCATTTTTTGTAAGAATTCTTGACAATGCACCATGTTCTGGGACTATTTGTCCTGATGTCATGTTGCCTAAAACCAGCTTTTATCCTAAGAACCTTGCCGTAAATATATTTGTTTGGATATTATTTTTTTTAATTATCGACAAGCAATTTGTGAAATAAGTGTTCAGCAAACTTCCTATATACCGAAACGTTGTCCGACATATTTTTTTGAGAATTTTTGAGAAAAAGATGTTGAAGGATCAAAATCAAGGAAGAAATTTTTATTTTTTATTCAAGATTGTTTAGACTGTAAATATGGAATCAAATCAATCGACAATAAACCAGATTCCAACACGTGCGGAAGATCCACCTCAACAAACCAATTCAAATAACAAGTTATTTGTAGCTGTTATTATTAGTGTTCTACTGACAGCGGCTGTTGTAGAATCAACTGTCTATTTTTGACAAAGGTCAGCAAATGAGAAATCTATCAATAGTCTGAAACAAAAAATTTCCTCTAAGGAAGGGTTGAAGCTTTTTAAGCAGTTCTGCCATTTCCCGTTTTTATACAGTTGCGCAGGTAGTTGATTGCTTCCAGCATTTCTTGGGCAATTTGCGGGTCAACGCTCTGCGCCAGCGGTAAGTACATGGTGGTTGCTTCTTTTTCCCAACGGTCGAATTTTTCCCTCCCTCCGTTTTGGGGTGGTACTTGGGGCATACTTTGTAAGTTATCTAACCAGTCGCAAGCTTTAATTGCCCGCACTTCCCTACTCTCTTTAAGCAGTTTTTGGTATTTTTTGTATTTTCTTTGGTATTTACTTTTTTTGTTCTCACCGTCTTTGTCCCTGGTTAGTGCTTTTACAATCTTCGCTGTTTTTGGGCCAAATTCTTTTTCAATTTGTTCTAGTGTTAAATCCGCATCCTCTACAGTGTCATGGAGTAAGGCAGCGGCTATTAAGCTTGGGTCTTTAATGTTTAGTTTGTTGATTAAAGTTATAGCTACTCTTATTGGGTGAAGTATGTAGGGGCCGCCTTCGTAACGTTCCTGGTATCGATGAGCTTGCTCAGCTGTTTCCAATGCTTTGTTAATAAGTTCAAATTGATTTTTGGGTAGTGGTTGAATAAGTTTGTGCAGCTTGCTTTTTGCCTCTTCTAGTTTGGTAGTTGGTTTCTGCATTGGAATATTTTAACGTATAAATATTGGTTCGTCATTATGCGTTGCCTTTGCACATATTAGATAGTATAATTTAGACACATAAATGGTGGCTGTAGCTCAACTGGTTAGAGCACCGATCTGTGGAGTCGGGGGTTGTGGGTTCAACTCCCATCAGCCACCCCATTCAGTTTGGAATTTACCGATTAACTTTCCCACATGTCAACCACAAGCACCGATCCACTCATTTTTTATGTTTATATTCTTAAGTCAGCTGAGGATAATGCATATTACACAGGCCTTACCTCCCGCGAACTTCATGAGCGTGTAGAAGAACACAATGCCGAGAGGTCCAGTACACCTTCAACTAAATTACGCAAGCGTTTTTATTTAGTGTATTACGAAGCGCATAAAAGTTTAGAAGACGCACGCGAGCGGGAGAAGTTTTGGAAAAGCGGGTATGGTCGTGAGTTGCGCGATAGATGTTTTAGCAACTAGCTGCTGATTGCGTAGTTGGTTAGACCTGCCTGCCGGCAGGCAGGGCACCGATCTGTGGAGTCGGGGGTTGTGGGTTCAACTCCCATCAGCCACCCCATTCAGTTTGGAATTTACCGATTAACTTTCCCACATGTCAACCACAAGCACCGATCCACTCATTTTTTATGTTTATATTCTTAAGTCAGCTGAGGATAATGCATATTACACAGGCCTTACCTCCCGCGAACTTCATGAGCGTGTAGAAGAACACAATGCCGAGAGGTCCAGTACACCTTCAACTAAATTACGCAAGCGTTTTTATTTAGTGTATTACGAAGCGCATAAAAGTTTAGAAGACGCACGCGAGCGGGAGAAGTTTTGGAAAAGCGGGTATGGTCGTGAGTTGCGCGATAGATGTTTTAGCAACTAGCTGCTGATTGCGTAGTTGGTTAGACCTGCCTGCCGGCAGGCAGGGCACCGATCTGTGGAGTCGGGGGTTGTGGGTTCAACTCCCATCAGCCACCCCAAAATTAAATTCCAAATTACAAAATCCAAATAACAAATGCTTAGCTGCTCCCCTATCTCCTAAAATTTATAAGCTTACTGAGAATGCGCAAAACACCTATAAAGTTGCAAAACTAGAGGGTTTGTGGTATTATAATCGCGCTGTTAATTAAGAGACTTATAGTTGAGGGGAGGATTATTACTATAGGGGGTTACGCTGCTTCGGATTGTTGTTACGGTATGAATAGAGCAATAAAATGCGCTAGTACCTCTAGAAAATGTAGTAGCAGAATCGGAGCTGTGTATCCTAACCAGCGCAGTTGGTTTTGCGGTACTGCGGTTAGTCGGCGACTTTTTGGCTGTGGTTTGTACAATTTTGCGCTAAAGCAATTTTTAGTTTAAAGTTGTACAAATTACTAGTGACGCTGCTGCGCGCTTAGGCTCGCAGTGGAAAGTAGCACTCTTCATAGCAGTTTGGGCCTACTTGTTTATATTGTACGCCCAACCTGCGCTAGAACCTTAAAGGAGGTTCTCGATGTCCCGCAGTAATGATGAAGTAGCAAAGGCCCGCGTTAGCGCGGTCCAGCTCCCTAAGCCTGAGCTGATCTGGCTGATGGCTGAAGGCAAAGAAATTCGTCTGTGCCCGCTTTGCGGTGGAGACAAATCGCTGAGCTGGTATGCTTGCGGCGACTGCCGCGAGCGGTACGGCGCTGAGGAGGTCAACTCGGTTATCAAGGAGGAGATCTCTGAGGTCGGTAAGTATTTGGACACGTTGGCAGCTT
>CAYVIL010000019.1:0-13329 GCA_964451675.1 uncultured Candidatus Saccharibacteria bacterium | reverse complement strand
GGTGCCATTATTACGGATTGTGCCTCGTTTACGTGTGTTGTGTACATTGCTATAGCAGCTACTACAGTTTTGCCTGAGCCGACATCTCCTTGCAGCAATCGGTTCATTGGGTTGTTTTTTTGCAAATCATTTAGGATTTCATTTAGGCATTTTTTTTGTGCGCTAGTTAGTTCAAAATCAAGTGCAGCAATTAATCTTTTAATCTGCTGGGTGTGATTTTTAATTTTCATACTATATGTTGGTGGCTGTTCTTCCCATCTTTTGCGTTCAATGAGGTTCCTTAGCTGCAACAATAAAAGTTCGTCAAAGCCTAATCTTTTTTTTGCTTGAGATATTTCTAGTTTGTTGTTGGGGAAATGTATTTGTTTTAAAGCTTTATCAATTGGGATTAGTTGATATTTTTTTAATAGATCCTCTGGTAAAAATTCCATAGTAGGGTTTAGCACACGGTACTTGTTTATTACTGCGTTTAACCTGCTTCTGAGCCACTTCGAGCTTACACCTGCAGTTTCTGGATATATAGGGACAAGGCTGGCTGTATGGATTAATTTATGTTTGTTTTGGGCTTGGTTTGTTTTTTTTGATATTTTTTCGTATTCTGGTGAGATAAGGGTTGATTTATTGTTAAATTCTCCTATTTTACCGCTTAAAGAGACCTGGTCCCCAGCTTTAAGAGTTTTTGTTATGTATGGTTGATTGAACCAAATTATAGGCAGTTGTCCGGACTCGTCTGCTATTAATCCTTTGGTTAAAAGCTTACCGTGTTTTGTTCGAATATTTTTTATTTTTGTTAAAGTTCCTACTAGTCTGACTTTATCTGTACTTGTGAGCAGAGCGCGGGCAATAGTATTTACTTTGTTGTAACTTTCGTAGCGAGAAGGATAATGGTGCAGCAGATCTTGTACCGATTTTATGGTTAATCTTTTTAGCTTTTTGGCGTATTTATCGCCGATAAATGCTATTTCAGTTACTGAGGATTTTAGGTGAAGCTCTACCATAGTTATAGATATGCGGTTTTGCTTAGCTTAGCCCTAATATTAACGGCAGCAATGCAGATACAATAATACTTATTGAGGCAATTGCAGTTATAATGATCCAGATTTTTTTGTTTTTTTTAGAAATTCTCATTTTTTAGTTTGAAGTAATTCCTTTTGCCCACCTTGACGACTAGACCGTCCCGGACACGGATTTTTTTTTGCGTGTCTGTTACTTTCTTCCCGTCAATTTCAATCCCCCCCTGTCTTATTAGCCTTTTTGCTTGAGATCTGCTCTCAGTTGCTGAAGTTTTGTCTACTAAATCGAGCACTGTTAGCTGCTTTTCTGGTAAAAAGAGTGTGGGAATTTGTTTAGGTGCTTCACCTCTTTGTATAATTCTTTCAAAGCTCTTTTCTGACTCCTCTGCTGCCTGCTTTCCGTGGAACTGCTGAACAATAGTTCTTGCTAGCTGTTTTTTTGCATTCAGCGGGTTAACAGTTCTCTCTTTTAGGTTGTGTTTAAGTGCGTCTAATTTTTCTAAAGGTATAGTGGTGCAAGATTCGAACAGCGGTATTATAGTTTCATCTGGCAGATTCATTATTTTTCCGTGCATCGTTTTAGGATTGTCATTTAGATTTATAGCATTCCCCTCACTTTGTCCGATTTTTTTTCCGTCGCCTACTGTTAATAGCTGTGTGGTTAGGACTATTTTTTCCTTGTTTAAATATTCTTTTACCAGTTTTCTGCCAATAAGCATGTTGAAGGTTTGGTCTGATCCGCCCACTTCTAAATCTATATTCATAGCTACTGAATCGTAACCTTGTAATAAAGGGTAGATTAGCTCGTGCATAAATATTGGATTATCGTTTTCAATTCTCTTTTTGAACATATCCCGCTCAATTAGTTGTTGGTAGGTTATGTGGGACATAAGCTCAATAATTTTTTCTAAGTTCATATCTCTGAGCCACGAGCTGTTGTACTTTATTTCTGCGGGATTTTTACCGCTAAAATCAAGTATATTAGCAGCTTGTTGTTTATAATTTTTAGCATTTTCTAAAACTTGGTCGCGGGTAAGGGGGGATCTGGAAGAAAATCGCTCAGTAGGGTCGCCTATTCTGGCAGTAAAATCGCCGATTAATAAAATTACTTTGTGACCCAATTTTTGAAATTGACGAAGCTTTTGCAGCTGTACAACATGTCCAAGATGAAGGCTGTCGCCTGTTGGATCAATCCCATTGTAGAGCGTTATTTTCTTCTCGGACTGTAAAACGTTGTTTAAATCTTTTTTTGATGGGTAAATCTTTTCTACTCCTCTGCTGAGCACTTCTTCTGTTGGGTCCATGTTTAGAGTATAAGGCGTTTGTGGTGCTTTTGGCAAGTTTCTTGGAATTCGATATCCAAAAACAGTAATGGTAGGGTTCATTGCTATGTAGCTTGGCTGGATTTGTTTAATTCTTTATACTTCTCTATGTTAGAATATACTCTGCATATGTTTTCTGATTACCGTAGATCACGAAGAACCGGTTTTTTGCGTGCAAGGAGTCGCAGTCTGCCGGGAAAAAGCCGCCGTCGCGTTTTGGTTGTTTCCACAGTTTTAGTTTCTCTTTTCCTTTTTTTTCTGGTTGCTAGTTCTTTGGTAGGTTTTGCTGCGTTTGCTTTTTATTCCAAAGATTTGCCTTCCCCCGACAAGCTGACTCCTACTAATTGGGAGCTTTCAACGAAAATATTCGATCGTAACGGTGAGTTGCTGTATGATGTTCACGGTGAGCAAAATCGTACTTTAGTGCAGTTGGGGGAATTACCTGATTATGTAAAATCCACAGCTTTGGCTGTTGAGGATTCTGAGTTTTATCGTCACAAAGGTTTTGATATTCGTGGCATTACCCGATCTGCTTATCGATTAGCAGTTTCTGGCCGTATTCGTGGCGGCGGTTCAACAATTACGCAGCAATTGATAAAAAATGCGCTGGTAGGGTCGGAGCGCAGCTATACACGAAAGATTAAGGAGCTGATTCTTGCGCTGCAGGTAGAGCGTAGATACAGCAAGGATGAGATTTTACAAATGTATCTGAACAACGTCCCTTACGGGGGTCAGGCTTGGGGGATAGAAGCAGCTGCTCAAATGTATTTTAATAAAAGTTCTAAAGAACTTAATTTAGCAGAAGCAGCTTTGTTAGCCGGGCTTCCGCAAAGGCCTACTGCTTATTCGCCCTTTGGCGCTTACCCTGAGGCTGCTAAAAGCCGCCAGGAGCACGTTTTGAAGTTGATGTATGAACGGGGTTGGTTGAGTAGCAATGGTGAGCGAGAATACATTTCTAAGGAGGCTTACGAAGAAGCGCTCAATTATGATCTTCAATATGCGCAACCAGGCACAGATATTAAAGCTGCACATTTTGTTATGCATGTTCGCATGTTACTTACAGAGCGTTATGGGGAGCAAATAGTTGAGAATGGTGGTTTGCAAGTTACAACAACACTCGATTATGAGAAGCATAAACAAGCTGAGGAAATATTGGCCCAGGAAGTAGCGCGGTTGGCAAGTAAAAGGGCTGGTAATGCTGCGTTGGTAGCAATGGACCCAAGAACTGGAGAAATACTTTCTATGGTTGGTTCCAAGGATTACTTTGACTTGGAGAATGATGGTAATGTTAATGTAACTTTACGCCCTCGGCAGCCCGGCTCATCGATTAAGCCAATAACTTATGCAACTGCTTTTAAAAAGGGTTATACTCCGGCAACTATGGTGATGGATGTACGTACAGAATTTCCAGGGGGTCAAGGACAGCCTCCTTATATACCAAGAAACTATGATGGTACATTCCACGGTCCAGTTTTGTTTCGGGATGCTTTGGCCAACTCCTATAACATTCCAGCTGTTAAAGTTTTGGGGTTAGTTGGTATTCAGTCTGTGCTTGATACTGCGCATGAGTTGGGTATTACCACACTTAACCAGCCTGAGCGCTATGGGCTGTCGCTTACTTTGGGCGGTGGCGAAGTTAAGCTTTTAGATATGGTTACCGCCTTTTCTGTTTTTGCTAATCAGGGTGTTAAACACGAACCGGTTGCTATTCTTAAAGTTACAGATGCTAATGGGAAAGTGTTGGAAGAGCATCGGGCTACTCAGGGACGGCGGGTGCTTTCCGAAGGCATTTCATTTTTAGTTGCTGATATTCTTTCGGATGATGCGGCTCGAAGACCGGCGTTTGGTTACAAAAATTGGTTAGAGTTTCCTAATCGTGTTGTAGCTGCTAAAACAGGTACAACTAATGATTACCGCGATGCTTGGACAATAGGTTTTACCCCATCAATTACTATTGGAGTATGGGCAGGTAACAATGACAATTCGGAAATGGTGGACGCCCCAGGGTCACTTGTAGCAGCGCCGATTTGGCATAAAGTTATGGAGATGTGGATGGGTAACTCTGCTGATGAACCATTTCCGCAACCAGATGAAATTACTCAATCGGAGATATGTACTTTGTCTGGTGCTCCTGCTCACGAGGGTTTTCCATCTAAATGGGAGTATTTTAGTAAGGGTGCTGAACCTACTGGTGAGTGTTTGGTTCATCGTCGTATAGAAATATGTGAAGTTGATGGGAAATTGGCTGTGGATGCGTGCCGGGCAGCAGGTAAAACTAGTGAGGAAAACTATTTGTTCTTTACTGCTTTGAAGCCGGAGTGGCAGGACTATGTTGATGCTTGGGTGGAGGCACAAGAAGGAGAAGAATACCACCCACCTACGGAAGAATCAACAGCATATTTTGATAAATCTGGTGAAGAGGTTGAAGATGGTAAACCTGTTGTTACTTTCAAACTCCCCGAAGATGATGATAAGGTCAGCCGCGAATTTAAGGTGGAAGTTGATGTTCTTACTCCGTATACGGTTACAAAAGTTCAATTTTTATTGGATGGTGTGCCAGTTGGTGATGCTTTGACCTCTATCCCCTACTCTAAAACTTACCGCCTTTCTGACGATATGGAAGGGGAACATAGAATTACAGTTCGTGCTGTTGATTCTGCCGGTAAAGAAGGAAGTGAGAGCATAACGGTCCGTGTTGTAGATTGAATTTAACCTTTCACTTACTTAGTTTCTTAATCTAGCTCGGTGCTCTTTCTCCAACCTTTGAAGGATTTTCTCCCTAATTTTTTTAACCTCTTTATCAGATAACGTCTTTTCTGTGGAGCGGTATTCTAGTTTGAATGTTACTGCTTTGGCATTTTCTTCCGCTAGCTGTTCGTCTATGTACGTCTTTTGGAACTCTGCTTTAATTATTAAATTATCTTTCTGTTGATTGTTAATGGTTTTCTTTAGCTCTCCTACTACGGTACTTTTATCAGCTACTATTGTAAGGTCTTCAATTACGGGTGGGTGCTGTGGAACAGGTTTGAAAGCTGTAGTTTTTTTTGCTTCTGCAATTATTTTTTCGGGATCTAGGCTTCCAGCAGCTATTGTTCCTTCAATTTCAAAATTGCTGACGATTTCTTGGTTCAATATACCCAGTTCTCCAATTTTATTGCTGTTTAAATTTATTGCGCTGCTACTCTTGGGGCGCCATAAAGATGTTTCTTCTGTAGTTGCAGTGAATTCTAGGCTGTTTAAATTTAATTCTTTGGCCAGTGCTTCAAGTACGCCCTTGGTCTTAAAGAACAATGTTTTGCTGGGACTTTTTCGTGAGTAATTGACAATTACGAGTTGTCTAACTTCATCTATACCTATCTCACTTTGTGGTGATGCACTAAATACTCGGCTCAGTTGAAAAAGCTTCTGATTAGCAAACCCTGCCTGGTTGTTTTTAATAACCTCCAGCGTGGTTGGTAGCAGATCTGGCCGTAAATGGCTAAGGTCGGTAGTTAAAGGGTTATTAATTTCTACAGCTTGTTCAGGGTTAAGTTGGGCTTTACTCAAAGTTTCTGTGTTTGTAAATGAGTAAGAGTACAATTCAGTAAACCCCCAGCCTTTGAGTGCAGTTTTGATTTTGTTTTCCCAGAAAAAAGTTCCTTCTTCTTTTGGCAGCTTTTTTGGGAGAGGTGGAAGGTTTATTGCTAGCTGGTGATACCCGTAGATCCGAGCAATCTCCTCGATGATGTCTTCGGGAATTTGTATATCACTGTTGCGCCAAGAAGGCACTGTTGTTTGAATTATCGACTCGTCTTGGTTGCTGTTTGGTTGAAATCCAAGCAGTTCCAGTATCTGGTTGACTTTTTCTAGTTCAATATTTATTCCGAGGATTTCTTTGATTTTTTCTTTGTGGATAGGCACCTTGTGGGATTGATATTCAATGTTTTTGATGTCAATTAAAGGGCTGGCTAATTCTCCGTTTGCCTCTTTTTTTAGAAATTCTGCAGCTTGGTTTAATGCCGGTATAACACCTTGCGGGTCCATCCCTTTTTCAAAGCGCGTTGCTGCTTCGGTGCGAAAACCTAGTTTTTGTATTGTTTTACGGATTGTGGTTGGATCGTAAATTTGTACAAACAAGATAACTTTGTTAGTTTTATTGTCCACTTTGGAATTGTCTCCGCCCATAATCCCGCAAAGATCAATAATTTTTTCGCTGTCCTCAATCACAATTGCTCCTTGGGGTAGTTTTCTTGTCTCTCCGTCTAGAGTGGTTACTGTTTCTCCTTGTATACTTCTTCGAAGAATCATTTTACCGTTGTGAACTTTGTCGTAATCAAAAGCATGCATCGGCTGCCCACGCTCGATCATTAAGTAGTTGGTAATGTCAATTACGTTGTTCAGGCTACGGATTCCCACTTTCTGCAACCTTTTTTTTATATATTTGGGAGAGTCTTTTACTTGAATGTTTTTCAGAATAATTGCTGTAAAGCGGGGTGCGAGTTCGGGATTCTTAATTTGTACTTCCAGGTGTAAAGGCTGTTCTACTTTTTTTTCTTCTTCAGTCCAGTTAATGTTTGCTACGTGATCTTCGAATTTGGTATCTATACCTTGTTGCTTTAGAACAGCGTTGAGCTCGCGTGCAATACCTAGTACAGACATGGCGTCAGGTCTGTTGGGTGTTATTTCAATTTCGTAGATAAGGTCATTATCTTCTGCTTTATGTACGTTTTCTACGGAAAAGCTATGTAGCGATAATAACTCTGCTATTTTTTCGGGTTTAGCTTTGGTTGAGACAAAACTTGTAAGCCAACTATGTGGTATTAGTATGTTCATTGCTTAGTATTGGTTTAGAATCCGTAAATCGTTTTCGTAAAGCAGTCGGATATCTGGCAGATTAGCTCGCATCATAAATACTCGTTCTACTCCCCAACCAAATGCGAATCCTGTAACCTCTTCCGGATTGTAATTCCCATTTTTTAGTACCTGAGGGTGGACCATTCCCGATCCCCCTAACTCCATCCATCCTCCTTTACAGGTCCTACAGCCTTCTCCTCCGCAAATGGTGCAGGTTACATCAATTTCAAACGATGGTTCTGTAAATCTGAAATCGTACGGTCTTAATCGGTATTCAGTGTCTTTTCCAAAATACTCACGGACAAAGAAATCTAGAGTTCCTTTAAGGTGGGTAATATTTATACTCTTGTCTATAACTAATCCTTCGAATTGGTATAAAGTTGGAACGTGGGCGATATCAGCCTGCCGGCGATCGCAGCGAGATATATTTATCATCCTTACCGGTTTTCCTTTTAATTTTTGCATTTCTCTTACTTGGCCGCTAGAGGTGTGCGGGGTTAAGACAATTTCATGGTTCAGGTTTAGGCTCCTGGGGTTCGGATTTTTTACGTAGAAGGTTTCCCACTCATCTCTAGCTGGATGGTTTTTTGGCATATTTAAGCTGCCAAAGGCATACCAATCTGTTTCGACTTCTGGATAGCGGCGGCGGACAAAGCCAAGTTTGTGAAAAATACTTTCAATTTCACTAATTGTTTGGGTGATTGGGTGAAGGTGACCAATAGCAGGTTTGTCTCCCGGAATAGTAATGTCCAGTGCTTGTTGGGCTGCAAGTGCTGCCTGTTGGTAGTTGGCTTCGGCCTGGTTAAGTGCATTTTCTATTTCTTCTTTAGTCCTGTTAAGCTCTCTACCTGCTTTTTTACGGATTTCTTGCGGCCCTTTCCCCAGTTGCTTAAACATAGTTGTTATTTGTCCCCTTTTGCCTAAATATTTGGTTCGAATCTGTTCAAGTTCTTCTTTACTTTCTGCGGATTTTATATTTTCTATTGCTTTTTCCGCAGCACCTTGAATTTTGTTTAGTGTAAAGTCCATTACCTGATTAGTATAGCAAATGTTAGAAATAAAAATAACCCGCTCGCAAGCTAAGCTAACCGAGCGGGTATAAGTTCGAATATGGTTACCAGACACCTACTTCTTGCTCTACAGTTATTCGGTGATCACAGACGTGTTGTGCTAATTCGGCTGTTTTCTGCATATTTAGTGGCATTGGTAGTCCATTGTTCTGGGCGAAGAGTGGCTCGTAAAGGACAATCCTCTTAATAAGGACGCCTAGGTAAGAAACAACGCTTTCAGGCTGTGGTTGGCTTAAATCCAGACTTCCCATGTGCCTGACGGCTGCTGCAAAATGGCGCTGTTCCGTATCTACTCCTGTTCCTTGGGAAATCATGAATAACGGCTCACTCGTTCCCGGCACTTTCCTGGCTCTCAAGAACTTGCCCATATTTGGTTTTTCTCCCTCCTAACTGCAATTCACCGGCGGTATTGTAGCAGAGAGTCTACAAAAAATATCTGTAGGTGTCAATATGTTAATGTAGGCAAAACCAAAGTTTAACTTTGGTTTAACACTGTGGTTGCGGGGTTTGTTGGGACGGGAGGTCTTGTTTAATTGTTATTACCGTCTTTGTTACCTTTCTTGCGAGCTTTTTTCACAATTGTTTCAAAAGTTTTGGAATCATTAAGAGCTATTTCTGCTAGCATCTTCCGGTTTAGTTTAATGTCTGCTTCTTTGAGCAGGTGGATAAATTGCGAATATTTTAGGTTAAATGGAGTTAGCGCTGCGTTTATTCTTTGTATCCATAGTGTTCTAAAGTCGCGTTTCCTCTGCTTTCTGCCAGCAAATTGATGCTCGCCTGCCCTTATCCATGCCTCATGAGCCCGCTTGTAAAGTTTAGAGCGGGTCATACGGTAACCTTTGGTTTCCTTTAAAATTTTTTTATGTCTTTTCCGGCGGATATCGCCTGTTTTTGCTCTTGGCATTGGTTCCTTAATTTTTTTATTATCTAATCCATTGTTTGGATTCTGGGTAATTTTATAGTAAAAAAAAGGAGATAGCAAGCAGAAATGCTATCTCTGTGTATTGACGGTGCTTTGTTGTCCGCAAATTTACTGTTTCGCAGCTGCTAGGCAATATAAAGAGATGTGCCGGATTTGGAAATGATAGTTCGTTTTATTGTTCCCTTTTTATTTCTTTAGGTACGGGAACAGGTGTTCCAGCCATGTACATGCCAAGCACTTCCGCACAACGTGCTGCCAGAAATTTATCGGAAAATTCAAGTCTAATATCTAGCTGCTCTGCTAACTGACTAAGCCGACTCCGGGCACTACTTCTGTCTCTCCCGCGAGGGCAAATCCGGAAACGCTTTTTTCCGCACTTTTGAACTTTGACGTGGTTGCCCAACTCTGCACTCTCCTTTCGATTATTTGGGTATTTGCTAGTAGTTACGGACTTATGCAAAGCTGCTGTTATTGTCCGCGATATTTTGCTATTTTGGTGCGAGAGTAACAGAAAGTATATTACCGCGGAGCTGAGGTCCGTTAATTACTTTACCCGCCTCTCCGATTGCTTCCAAAGCTCGATTTATTTTTTCCCTTCCCACCTCCTTATGGGTTATCTCTCTGCCACGGAAGATTAGTGTTAACCTAACCTGGTTACCTTCTTCCAAGAATTGTTTAGCTTTTTTTATTCGAATGTTTAAATCGTGATCAGCTATGGTTGTTGATAGCCTTAACTCCTTTAACTCCGTTTGTGATTTTCTTTTTCGAGGTTTCCTTTTTTCCTTTTGCTCTTTCAGAAATTCATGAAATTTAACAATTTTGCAAACTGGTGGACTGGCATTGGGTGCAACTTCTACTAAATCTAGTTTGCGCCCCTTTGCCTCTTTAAGGGCTTTTTCTGTTGGCATTACGCCTATTTGTTCACCTTCGGGGTCAATTACACGAACTCGGGACGCTTTGATATTTTCATTGAGTTGGAAGTATTTTCTTCTTGCCACGTGGAGTTAGATTAGCACGGGAGAAGCGCTGTGGTCAAGAATGTAGCGGTTAAGAAGTTTAGGTTGTTAAGCACTTGGGATGTTATGTCTAAAATTTTAAATTTGTGCCTGTCGGTAGGTATGAAAGATGCCGACCAGATCTTGACCCCATAAATTTTGGCCGTTTTGGAAAGCGTTATTACGGTTTGTTTGCAAGCAAGCTAGGATCTTGGTCTTGGGATTTATGAGTCGGCCAAATCTTTGTCTCTTTTTTATTTATTATGGGACTGATTGTTTTAGCGAATTTTTCAACTTTTGTTGTTCCCAAGTTTTCCTCTGTCCGTAAGCGCACCGATACTTCATCTCCCGCTGTATTTTCCCTCTCCCCGACAATAAGCATGTAGGGAACTTTTTGTTGCTGCGCGTTGCGGATTTTTTTGTTGAGGGTGTTGTCGGAGCTGTCTACTTCTACTCGTATATTTGGTATTTGGGATTTGAGTGTGGTCCTAATTTTTGCTGCATATTGGTTCTGCTTTTCCGAAACAGGAATAACGACTGTCTGCACCGGTGCCAGCCAAGCAGGAAATGCCCCGCCATAATGCTCAATTAAAATGCCTAAAAACCTTTCTACAGAACCGTAAAGTACGCGGTGGATCATAACCGGCCGTTCACGTTCCCCCTCCTCTGTTACATATTCAAGGTCAAAGTTTTCCGGTTGGGCAAAGTCAAGTTGAATTGTTGCGCACTGCCATGTGCGACCAATTGCATCGCGGAGGTGGAAGTCGAATTTTGGACCGTAAAAAGCGCCCTCGCCATCTTTTATTTGGTGTGGGATAGCTTCTTCGCTTAACACTTCTCGCATTATTGATTCTGCCCTTTCCCATACCTCATCTGACCCGATTGAATTTTCGGGGCGGGTGGAGAGCTCAAGATGGTCAAGTTCAAGTCCGAATGTTTGGTAAACTTCAAAACAAAGCTCAATTACTTTTTTTAATTCCTCTTTTACTTGACCAGGTGTGCAGTAGATGTGAGCATCGTCCTGGGTAAATTCACGGGCCCGTAATAGCCCGCTTACTTCTCCGGAAGCTTCGTAGCGGTGGACAACGCCAAGTTCGCCCATACGAAGCGGAAAATCTTTATAAGAACGGAGCTGAGTTTTGTAAATTAAGATACCGCCGTTGCAGTTCATTGGTTTTACAGCCATGTCCCACTGTTCTGCATCCGGCGTTGTTACTTTGTACATTTTGTGGAGGTAATTTTTGGTATGTCCACTGCGCGCCCAAGTTTCTTTGTCCAGCATTACAGGTGTTCTAACTTCACGGTAATTTTCCCGTTTGTGTATTTCTCTCCAGTATTTTAGTAGCTCTTTCATTATTGTGTACCCGTTGTCGTGCCAGAAGGCGCTGCCCGGTGACTCTGGGTGGAAGGAAAACAAATCCAACTCTTTGCCCAGTTTTCTATGGTCTCTTTTCTCCGCTTCCTTCCTCATTTTTAAAAATTGCTCCAACTGCTCTTCTGTTTCAAAACAAGTGCCGTAGATGCGGGTAAGCATAGGGTTGTTTTCCTCTCCCCGCCAGTATGCTCCGGCTACAGTGAGGAGTTTAAACGCTCCTATTTCTTTGGTCGATTTTACGTGCGGACCGCGGCAGAGGTCGGTGAAGTCGCCAGTGCGGTAGATGCTTATTGTTTGTTTGCTATCGCTATCTTCTTTGTCATCCTGACGAAAGTCAGGATCTCTACTTACTGCATTTTCCTTCTTAGATTCCGGATCAGGTCCGGAATGACAAGCGACTTCTTTTTTGACCCGGCCAGGTGCGGCAAGTTCATTAATCAGCTCCAGTTTATAAGGATTATCTTTGAAAAGTTCCCTAGCCTTTTCTGTGCTGATTTCTTTGCGTACAAATTTATGGTTTTCCGCTTTGATTTTTTCCATTTCCTTCTCGATTTCCGGTAAATCTTCTTCGGCAAAATCCTGGTCGAAGTCAATGTCATAATAGAAACCTGTTTCTATTGCTGGACCAATACCAAACTTAGCATTTGGGTAAAGTTTTTGCACAGCCGCAGCAAGGAGATGGCTGCATGAATGGCGCATGGTTTCTAGTTGTTTGTGGTTGTTTTTTTGTGACATTTTATTATTGAAATCCGAAATTCGAATATCGAAATCCGAAAAAGGATTGTTAAAACAAAAAACGCCTCTGTTTTAGTTCAGAGACGATTTAATAAACCGTGGTTCCACTCTGTTTGTCCGATGCAATACCGGACCGCTTAGTAATCTTTTTACGCTGATTGTGCGTTCAAAACTCGCGGGGTGGTGAGTTCCCGGTCAGTGCTTTGAAATTAAGCTGTAGTTTAATATAGAACTATTCGGGCAATGATGTCAACCGGGATAAAACTGAAGCACTGAGAAACTGAGAAACTAAGGAACCGTTGTGCTTTTATGGTGATATTATTGTTTTGTGGTTAAAAGGTATAGGAAGCATGCGAGGTTGAAGCGGTATGATTATTCTAGTGCGGGTTGGTATTTTGTGACATTGTGTACAAGGAACAGGGAGGAACTGTTTGTCCCGCGTGTAAGTAAGAGATATGGGCACAGGTTGCCTCCGCATATAAAGCAATTAAGTGTAGCAGCGACGCATGCGTCGCCGGAGATAGAGATAACAGACATTGTGGAAAAATGTTTGTTGGAGGTACCGGAGCATTACCCAACAGTGGAAATAGATTTTTATGTTTTTGTGCAGGATCATTTACATATTATTTTCTATTTAAAGGGAGATTCGCAGCATGGCGAATCGGAATTGAGTTGTAGTTTAAGGTTATCTCAAGGCGGGGCATGCCCCGCAGCTACAGATTCGGATGTTGCAGTTATAGATTCGGATCTCGAGGAGGTAAACCCGAAATTAGGTACTGTCGTAGGTTCGTTTAAATCAGCTGCTTCTAAACTAACTGGACAGAAACTTTGGCAACCAAACTACTATGAACATGTAATTCGTAACGAGATTGCTCTGCAAGAAATACGCGAATATATTCTTAAAAACCCTTATGTTGAATATGAAGAAATAAACTGGAAAAAATTGGATAGATAAAAAAAGAGGCGCGGACACTCGGGACGAATTTTCCCAAAGTGGGGTCCCGTACTACTTGGGGCACCATTGCACGTTTTGAGGGAGGTCAGGCGGTCGTCTCCAGGGAGAA
>CAYVIL010000018.1:0-13832 GCA_964451675.1 uncultured Candidatus Saccharibacteria bacterium | reverse complement strand
TAAAGATCCTATATCCCAAAAAGCCAGACAAAGATGAACTAGAAGAAAACGAAATTTGAAATATTAAGAAAAAATCGGCTGGAGAACCATTTATATATTTATACAAAAAAGAACGACAGAACCTTAATAAAAATATCTTTATAAGAAACGTTAGTCTTCCGGAGTCATTGGTATACAGGACCAAATAGGTCTAGTTTAATGTGCTTATCACTATTTAAATTTACTTCTTCTGATCCTGTATAACCACTAGCAGAAACTGAATAAAATCCTTCCAACAATCTGCATTTGGCTATCTTACATCCATTTAACTCTTCTTTAATTTCGCAATATTGTTTTGCTGTATACGGCTCCTGAGGGTAAACCCCAAGAGAATCCAAAATATCCAAATTGCCTGTAAAGGGGTTACAGACACGGACCGTTAACGTATGTGATTCAAAAAATGGTAATCGTGCAAAAATTTTTCTTCGATGACGAAAGAAATAAACCAGATTAAAAACCAAAAATAAAACAAAACTCAAACCAATAAGTATCTTTATAACTTTTGCAAACTTAGAATTCATAATTATTTATAACCCCAGCAAACCACGTTCTTCTTTCATCGCAGAAAGAACAATGCCAACAAACTCTTCGAGGGGGATGTCGAGCTTTTCTTCACAAAGCTTGATCCGCTCGCGATCAGCTCCGGAAGCAAAAGACGGGGAATTATACTTCTTCATAACAGAGTCCACTGTAACATTATCCAACCCATTAGGATGGACCAAAGCCACAGCAACAATCAAACCGGTTAGATCATCGCAAGCAATGAGCGACCAGTCCATTTCCGATTGCGGCTCTACATCCAAATAGTCGTAATTATGAGCTTTAATAGCGTAAATAATCTTCTCATCTACACCTATCTCCTCCAATTTCCCAGCAATAACAGCAGCGTGACGTTCCGGATCATCCTTAGTTTCCTCATAATCAGCATCATGGAGAAGACCTGCTATTTCCCACATTTTCGCCGTCTCTGCAATAGGACCTTTATTTGAAAAGTAATCATTCAACTTCCGCATAGCAGCTGCAACTGCATAATGGTGCTTCCGCAAATTTTCGTTCTTGATATTTTCCTCTAGAATCTCTAGCGCTTGTTGTTTTGTAATCATAATAATCAGTCCACTACACCCTACTTAGTTCTCAAGATCTAACTTAGGAATTAGAAAATCCCATACTAGTAAACTCTTAACCACTTAATCCCTACCCATCGGTCGCATAAGGGGAAATAGAATTACATCCCGAATAGAGCGTTGACCCGTAACAATAGCTGTTAAGCGGTCAATTCCCATACCCCAACCAGCAGTAGGGGGCATACCATACTCTAAAGCCTCAATGTAATCATCATCCAAAGCCTCGTGTTCCTCCAATCCTTTAGCAGCCAATCCTTCCTGCTCCTCCCAGCGTTCTTTCTGATCCTGCGGATCATTTAACTCATTATAAGCATTTATCATTTCGTATCCAGCAACAACCAGTTGGAAGCGAGAAATCTTGCTAGGATCCTCTTTCTTTCTTTTAGCCAAGGCTACAGTCTCTGCAGGATGATCAACTAAAAAAGTTGGCTGGACTAAATGTGGCCGACAGTGTTCTTTGTACAGCGTGTCAAGCACTGCACCGTAACCAACAGCTCCTTCCAAATCGACAATAAGGTCTTGCTCTCTCATTTCCGAAAGCAAATCTTCCTCAGTATCTACTTGATCAATATCAATTCCTGTATGTTCTAAAACTAAATCGCGGTAAGTTATCCTTCCCCAAGGGGGAGTAAAATCAATAATATTTCCCTCAAACTCTACTTTTAGATCACCAACGACTTCTTTAATAACAGAAGTAAGCATTTCTTCTGTAAACTGCATCAATTCTTCATAATCAGCATATGCCCAATAAAATTCAATTTGCGTAAACTCTGGGCTGTGCTGCCGGTCAATACCTTCGTTGCGAAAATCCTTGCAAACCTCGTAAACTTTTTCAAACCCCCCAACAATAAGACGTTTAAGATAAAGCTCATCAGAAATACGCAAATAAAAATCGGTATCCAAAGCTTCCAAGTGAGTTACAAAAGGGCGTGCGGAGGCACCGCCATATTGCGGCTGGAGAACAGGAGTTTCTACTTCTATAAACCCGCTGGAGTCCAAATATTCCCTTAACAGAGAAAGAATCTGGGTTCTTTTCTTAAAAACCCCCTTGACCTCTGGATTCATCAGTAAATCCAAATAGCGTTTTCTGTACCTTTCTTCAACATTTTTTAAACTATGCCACTTGGAAGGAAGGGGCCGAACAGATTTAGCTAATAGCTTAAAATTGTCAACTTCAATTGAGAGTTCCCCTGCTTTCGTCTTAAAAAGAGGACCTTCCACACCCAGAAAATCCCCCATATCTAAAAGATCAACAACTTGCCAATCTTTATTGTCCAAAGCATCCTGCTTAAACACTATTTGTATCTGGTCTGATTCATCCGCTAAGTCAGCAAAAGTAATACGGCCGTGCTCCCGCCAGCCGCGAATACGTCCTGCAACTGTTACCCTAGCTCCCAATTCCTTATTACCTAGTTCCTCAGTTTTAATCCGCTTAGACAATTTATTCCACCCCGCAGGGTAAGGATCCACACCCAGTTTTTGCAGCTTTTCTAGTTTTTCCAAACGAATTTGGCGGAGATTTTCTAACGGCTCGGTCATAAAAAAAGGATAACACAAAAGCACCACAGCGTGAAATCACTAAAGCATTAAAACACAGACAAAGTGAAAAACTAAAAAGCGGAGTCATAACTTACGGGCGTGCTAGAATTACTACATGACAAACAAAATCGCAATCGCTCTTTCTGGGGGCGTGGATTCCGGAACAGCTGCTTATCTGTTAAGACAACAGGGTTACACTGTTATTGGGTTCTTTATGCAGCTCTGGAAGGAAAAGAATGCTGAAAACAAAGCTTCATCTCTAGAATCACTAGAAGCAGCGAAAAAAGTTGCCAACTTCTTAAACATACCTCTAAAAATTGTTGATTATTCTAGTGAATTCAAAAAACAGATAGTTGATTATTTTATTGACGAATACCAGACTGGACGTACGCCTAACCCCTGCGTAATGTGCAACCACTTTATCAAATTCGGCCGCCTGTTAGAAGAAGCAAGAAAACTGGGTTGCAATCAATTAGCTACAGGTCATTATGCACGTATTAAAAAATTCGCAAAAACAGCAAAACTTCTCCGTGGCGTTGATAAATCAAAAGACCAAACCTATTTTTTGTGGAAATTAAATCAACAGCAACTAAACTATGCAATATTCCCAATTGGCACCCTCCTAAAAAAAAATGTTAGAAGAATTGCGAAAAAAAATAATTTGCCCACAGCAGAAAGGCCAGACAGCCAAGAAATATGTTTCCTGACAGGCGATTACCGTGATTTTTTAAAAAGTCACATCCCAGATGCGTTTAAACCGGGGGCTGTCGTCAATACAAAAGGAGAAAAAATTGGTAAACATTTTGGCTTACCCTTATATACTATTGGACAAAGAAGGGGTTTTGAAGTGCAGTCCGCAGTACCTCTTTATGTGGTCGGCGTCGATATAAAAAACAACACTTTAATTGTTGGTAGAGACAGAGAATCGGAGACAAAATCCTTCAGGGTAAATGAGACAAATTGGATACAAACGGAATTAAAAACAAAAGACAAAATTAACTGCGAAGTGCAAATAAGGTACCGTGGGCCAACAGCCAAAGCTACTGTTCACAACTTACCCAACAGGCGCACAAACATCAAGTTAACAAGACCACAACGCAGCGTCACCCCAGGCCAATCTGCCGTCTTTTACCATAACAATGAGGTTTTGGGCGGAGGCGTTATCCAATCTTGACTTTTAACTTTCCCTACATTATAATGTGCACGTTAAGCAGTCAGTAATATTGCTTAAGGTTTTATCCGCCTATTCATCCTTCCCTTAAGAGCAAAGCAACGTTGCGAAGCTGTAGAGCTTTTTTCGGCAGGCTTGAATAAGTGGGTATTTTTATTTTTAGAGTAAAATGATAGAAAAAACTAACAGCAACGAACTATATATAACAAAAGAAGGTCTGGACAAACTAAAGGAAGAGTACAATCATCTAGTGCGCAACAGACGCAAAAAAGTCGCGGAGAGAATAGAAAACGCCCGTGAAATGGGGGATTTATCTGAAAACGCGGAGTACAATTCCGCACGCGAAGAGCAGGGCTTCATAGAAGGACGAATTGCAGAACTGGAGGACGTATTTGCAAATTCAAAAGTTATAGAAAAACCAGATCAGACAGATGTGGTTGTGTTAGGATGCAAAGTAACAGTAGAAATTGAAAGCGAGGAAATGACTTTTTCTATAGTAGGACCGGCTGAAGCAGAGCCTTCAGAAGGTAAAATATCGCACCAATCACCGGTAGGACAAGCACTAATCGGGAAAAAAGTAGGAGATGTCGCAGAGATAAGTTTAGAAGACGCAACTATCCACTACCGAATTAAAGACATTGGATAACAACCACTAAGAAGAAGCGGGATTAACAAGAATAACGCTCCTAGCTACTAAACTTCTTCTATAGCCTCAACGGGGCAGGATTCTATTGCTTGGCGGCACTTTTCTTCGTCATCGCATTCACCTATTACATGTGATTTACCATCATCACCCATTTCAAAAACACTGGGAGCAATAGTTGTGCACAACGCACAGCCAATACAAGTTTCTTGATCTACTTTAACTTTCATTTTCTTTTCCTTTCAACTCCTTTAAATATCGGAAAGCACTAATCGCTCCTTGCGCTCCTTCGGAAACTGCAGTAACAAGCTGACAAGGCTCTCTACCACCAGTTGCAGTTGCTACATCACCACCTGCAAACACGCCGTTTACATTAGTAGCGCCATTTGATTTTATTTTAATAAAATTTGTATCTTCGACCATCTCCAATCCTAAATCTGCAGCAACTTCTACAGCAGGGACAACACCAATTTCTACCATAATACCATCTGTTTCCAACACTTCCCGACCTTGGTATGGACTATCCAGCCGGACCGCTTTAACAACCTCGTCGCCCAAAATTTCCACAACGTTTGTATTATATATTACTTTTACTCTTTCCACATTTTGTAAACGCTCTTTCCACACCGGTTCTGCAGAAAGTTGTTCTCCCCGGTAAATCAAGTAAACTTGAGAAGCTAAACTGTTCAAATGTATTGCTGCTGTGACAGCTGCGTTACCGCCACCAACAATAACAACTTTTTTACCGCGGTAGAAATGAGCGTCACATAACGAACAATAAGAAACACCGCGCCCAATAAATTCCTCCTCCCCAGGAACATCTAACCTTCGAACCCGCGTTCCCAACCCTAAAAAAACAGCCCTACCTGTGTAAATATTGCTGTGCTCATCGACAACCTCAAACCCGCCCTTTACATGCTTAATATCCTCAACAGCAACAATATTAAAATCAGGGTTGTAGCTCTGCGCATGCTCCAGCATTTTTTGCGCTAAATCCGGACCAGCTATAGATTGAAAACCGGGGTAGTTCTCGACACTCGCTGCTTCGGTAATTGTTCCCCCTGGAACTTTGCCAATAATAAGATGGTTTAACTTAAAACGAGAGGCGTAAATAGAACAAGCAAGACCAGCAGGTCCTGCACCAACAATAATAAGGTCGTACTGTTTTTTAAAACTATCATTCATTACAACTCGGAAGTTAGGTCTCTAAGCGGATCGCAAACTTCTCTTGGCTCTCCATTAGTTAGCTTACAAGTAACTGCCGCCAAAACAGCGACTTCTGCATCCGTACCCAATCGCTCACCTGATCCTAGCCGTGTGTATTGGCAGCCAAAAACTATAAACGGTATAGCACCACCTCCGTTGTACTCAGAATATTCCTGGAAAACAGACATTGCTTCTTCACTCTGAACATCCATCCAATCCTTAAAATCGACATAGTCTGAGAAATAATCCATAGTACCTGTTATTCGGGGGTGCTCCCAAGTGCAATGCGGACAAGAAGAACTGCCAAAATAATAGACCAAAGGAAGACCGGAATCGTTGGTACAGATCTTTGCATCGATCTTATCAAAATTATTTACACCGCTAGACAAAACATTGCCATCCAAACGATCTAAATTGTCAAAAGATATGGTAACATTTTCCTCCTCGTTACTAGTCTCAGCAGTACCCGCTACCTCTGAACCAGCTTCTCCAGATTGAGAAACAGTGGAGGGCTGCTTCAAAATCTGACCATTAAACAAAACAGCTCCCCCAATAATGCATCCAGCCACAATAATTGATACCGGTATAAGAAAATTATTTGCCTTCTCGGACATTGCTTAAACACAATACCACACCATACATTATAGTAACAAGTGGAAGCGCGACGTACGGAACATTCACTGAGCCCAGTTGCCAGGAGGCATAGTGAAAAGACTCCAAAAATATTCTAATAAGTGTATATCCCCCTAAGTAAAATAAAAAAAGAAGCCCGGAAGGATACTTTTTCCGCTGCTTAAGAAATTTACTTTCAACAGCAATTAATAATAAAAACAAACCAAAATTAGCAACCGACTCGTAGTAAGCGTAGGGTAAAAGCTCTTTATTAAAAACATTAGCCCATCTACCTAAGCCCTGAGCAAAAGCAATTGCTGGAGCAGCAGCATCTAAAATTTGCAAAGCCCTAGCCCCAGCAAAGTCTGGACCTCCGAGTGCAACAGCTAACACCAAACCAATACCACCACCAACCAATCCGCCAATAATTCCCAAACCCCCGTTCCAAACAGCAAAGACCTGCGTTAAATCTTGCGAATAATAACTCCACAAGTCGAAAACATGGTATAAGCGGGCACCAATTAAACCAAAAGGCAGGATCCATAAGCTCAGCTTCCAAACCAAGTCAGCAGAATAACCTTTTTTCTTTAGCCTGTGCTCAGTAAAAATAAGAGCGAAAAAAATGGAGAGGGAAATAATAACACCGTAAAGATTGTACGAAAAATTAAAAACCCGGGGGTTCGCCTTTAATATCCTGAGGGGGCTGAATTTCATATATGTACATAATATCATTCTCTAAAACAGCATCACCCTCCTCAGAGCTTAGACCGGAAAAAATTGTTAAAGAATAATTAACACCCTTTGCCCAACGCCGACTTGGATAAAAAACCAATGTTTTGCCGTTATCCTCCAACTGATATTCCAAATCTATTAGTGGATTTATATCGTATTTTAAGGTTTCAATATCTAAAGGATAGCTAAATTGGAATTTAATCTCACCTACAAAAGAAATTACTTTTTGTTCCCCCGGGCGCGGCGAGACTGCTACCACTTCCAAAGGTTCAGGGGCACCGGAACCAATACCAAAAAAGAGAAAGAAAAGAAGCAGCGCAGAAAGCAGTGCTATTCCAATAATCATTAACAGTGTCTTGTATTCAGCTAAGAAATCTTTAAGGTTAGCCATAGTTAGTAACTATACACAAAATTTACTGACACATAAACTCAGGACATAAAAATTCCCAACCCGTGCCTGTATTTCTTTGTAGTTCAAGGTGCAGGTGTGAACTCCCACCACTAAAGACAAACAAACTGCCAATTGCCGTTCCGGACGGTATATTGGAACCGGCAAGTCCTCCCTGATTAATATGGCCTAAATAAATTTCGTATTGCGTGCCGGATGGAGCTTCACCGTAATAGATAGAAGCATACCCCCAAGCACCTCCGTTATTAGAAATTTCCAAAGTTTTTTCCCAGGATATTATTTCACCATTTATAGACGGCAAATAAACTGTAAGTTCATCGCTGTGGACATCTGCTGCGTATCCGTAATGGTCTGAAACGCGCGGTTGGCTTTCGCACACGTTGCTGCAACTTGGAGAAGCTGTGTCCGTGGGCCCTAAAGAATTATTTTGAGAGGTTACCCCCCCGTCCAACCAGGGAATACCGTAAAGGCAGGAACTGCCTACGGCAGACCAATACGAGTTAGAACCGTGGCCGCTCTCTGTACCTCCACTACAGCGGTAACACCCCGTGGTTACGTAATGGTTACCTTTAAGTGGGCATTCAGTAACCGGGGGATTGCCTATTGTAAATGTTCTGGAAACTGTTTGTGTATCAACACCGTCTGTTGCTGTAACTGTGTTTACCACAGAAGAGTCCTGAAAACAGGGATCATCAAGCAGTATTGAAAAAGTAGCTTCCCAAGGATTACCCACTGTTATTTCTGCAACATCCCAGGGGCCAATAGGATTACCGGCGGCAGTTTCGGTAACCTCAAAATCACTGCATCCCGCTGCATTAGTGTGCACAATTAAGGAATCCGTAACTGTAACATTGGAAAGTCCTCCTCCGGAAGTTGTACCTACAGTAATTTCATAATCTGCAGTTGCACCCGAACCAACAATACTGTTGTCTAAATTAGTAGGATTAGTTTGCCCGGCTACAATAACATCTTTACTTACTGCAAAAGGTCCTGTTTCTCCGGGTATACCAGAACCGCCGACTCCCCCCAACCTTAAAGCCCCTCCAATAGTAATTACGGCCAGCCCGGAAAGACAAACCATACCTATACCCACCGACATACAAGTATACAGAGTTAGCTTTTGAGCAAACTTGATCAACTTCCAAGTCCACTCCATAACAACTCCAATTATTATTCCTGCCACAAAACCAATTAAGTGGGAAACAATAGGAGCAAAAACATCGCCAACTATAGCTAATGCTTGCGCAATTGTTTGGCTCACTGCTTGTGTAGCACCGGACAACCCTAACTTTGCTGCAATCTGCTTTAGCAAACCCAGTAATCTTATAGCAGCTTGCTTAGCTACTTTCGTAACTGCTGCAAAAGCTTTCTTTAGTACTTTTTTAGGTATTTGTCCTAAGCCTTTGACAGCTTTACCTACAGCTGTTTTACCTAAACCTTTTTTTAAGGGATTAATTACACTCCTCCTCAAAACAGCTCCCGGGGCCCAACTGATTCTATGCCCGGTTGGTAATTTACCCTTCCAAAAAATCTCTCTCTTCCACTTCTTATGCCAACCAACACCATCGCTCATACCGCTAAAAAACTGCTGTCGCTCAAAGGAACTCTCCGCCAAGCTCCCGAACCGCTTGACAACCGGGTCATCCTGCTGAGGACCAAACCGATTACGCGCCATACCAATCATCTCGTCCGAAATTTCCTGCATTTCCTCACCGGAACCAGGCTCAGTTAAAGCCCTATCAAATCTTTCCAATAACTTCCGATCAACAGGTGAACCAGCAAACCGGGACTCAAGCTCATCTCTAATTGACAACCACTCAAGCCTATCCTTTTCTATAACAGCCCCTTGGACCATAGCCCAGGCAACGCCACGTACAAAACCCTTAACCCCCCGCTCTGCAAATTGTTCTGCTGTTTTTACCGGATGCAATGGTGCCTTAATAGGATGCGCACTTATCTTCTCACCACCGATCTTACCTAAAGGCACCCACCAAAACTCACGCAGGTCTTTATCTGTTTGCTTCCCTGCCCATTCCAGTACAGCGCCAAAAGGACCGCCGCGGACAGCGCTCTTGCCTATACCCTCAGCTGCCTTTTCAATAAAACCGCGCTCCGGTGAGCCGCCGCCTTTGAATTTTTTTGGTTTTACTCTTGCATAACCGAACAGTTCACTACCAGAAGGTTTGCGTGGTGGTTTACTTTTTTCTCCACCTAAAAAGAAGTTTCGTATAGGTGAGGCCATGATATGAGTTCAGTGTAGCAGGTTGATTTGTTTCAAGCAAGAATTTATAAAGTAAGCATTGCCAATTGCTGATTGATCATTGTTAATTGAATAGCTAAACAGCACGGTACACGTTATGCGAGTTCCAGCTCCCCCCCCCGCGTACCGTATAACCTATTACGCATATCGTTTCTTCCACTGCCTCTTGACAATTTATCCATCTACTCTTATAAATTAAGTAGATGCAAATCTTTGCCCCATTAAAACGCCGCCGCAGAATAATTGTTGCATTTTTACTGCTTGCTGTAGTTACAACTATGTTTTTCCCCCGCCCCGCTTACGCACAGTTTGGAACACTCGCTGAGTTCGTCAACAATGGGCTTGGTCTAGTGGCAGATGCAATAAATATCGCAGCATGGGTTGCTAATATCTTTGAAGCATTGGTAGATACTCTAGTTGCAGTATTTTTAGGCGAGGCTTGGAACTTCACAGCTGAAGAATATTTTGAAGCTGTCAAATACGGAAGGCTTGACCCTGCAAAACGAGGGCTATTAGGAATTGTTGGTTCAGGCAACATTGCTATGCTGACCACAAACTATCCCAACATGCACACCGCTTCGTACTTCAGAAAAACACTAGCTACAAATATATTATTCCAGCCTGTTTATGCACAAACAGGAGCAGACCTTCTAAACCCAATAGTACATATTTGGGAGATGGTCCGCGATCTTGCTTATGCCTTAGCTGCTATTATTTTAGCAATTATGGGTGTAATGATTATGTTTAGAAAAAAAATATCGGCTACAGCAGTAATGACTGTCCAGCAGGCTATACCGCATATAGTAGTGGCGTTAATACTAATTACCTTCAGCTTTCCAATTGCTGGCCTGCTTGTTGATGTAGGCAGAGTTGCTAAACAATTGATTGATGTACATGTCGGCACTACTCTGGCAACCACTCTTGAAGTGCAGATGGGTGTTGATGACCCCATGTCACCTATACAACCTTTCGCAGCTCTTGGTGTACTAGAGTTTGGCTCATTTATCGACCCAACAGTTAATATGGTCTTTAACTTCCTAACGTTGCTTCCTGGTTTAGGATCGCTTTCGCAAGCATTTAGGGCTATGTTAACTTTAATCCTTACAATAATTATTTTTGTTATCAGCGTCTATCTATTCTGGACATTAGTTATAACTTTCACCAAAATTATTCTTGGAACAATTTTTGCACCACTCGCCTTCCTGTGGGGTGCTCTTCCCGGTCAGGAGGACCATACTAGCAGATGGTTCCGGGGGTTTATGGTTAACGTACTAAGCTTCCCAGTAATATACTTTTTGTTTAACCTAGCAGTTTACTTTGCGGGCGCGGGAAAATTTGGCCAAGATATTGATATGCCGACAGATTTGGGTTGGGGGGGTGCTATTGCCCATCAAACGATTAGCGTTAGCGGATTTATAGCAATGGCCCTGTTTATAACAGCTTCCAAAGTACCTAAGATCCTGGAAGACGCTTTTGAAGTAACAGCTCCCGGATCGGTAGCTGGTGCAGGGGTGGATGTATCTAAAGTAGCAAAGAGAATTCCTATTGTTGGAAATATCTTATAAACCAATACCTCTTTAAAGTTTTTCTTAGTTTAGTAATCATTTTTTTATAAAAAAAGACCTTGGTTTTGCGGTTTTGAAATCGCAACTCCAAGGTCACGTAAACTATTAACGAACGAACTAGTCTCCCCTCCTTTTTATTAATCCTCTCCACAGCAAGAAAGCCAGCAGCCCCAAAACCACCCAGGTCATTCCCCGAATAAGAGGAAAGAGAGCCACAGCAAAGGCCTCTATTTGTCCCGCTGCTACAGATGACCTGGTTGTTTCTGGCTCTTTACAGTGAGCAGGGAGAGGAGCGCCAACCTTTTCAAGGAGCTGGCAGTGAACCGGTCCTGTGTAACACCAATCCGGCTGGGTCAACCCCCTCTCCTCAAGCATCTGGCAGTAACGGATCTTGTTCTCCGTCGGGCTTCCCTCCAACACTAACTGCCCGACTTGGCCAAGCGACTCCGAGAGGACAAAACCCGCTGCGTAAAATACAATTAGAGAAACAGCAACTAGGCCGATTAAGCCTAACCGCTGCTGTCCCCAGCGCAACTGCATCACCCGTCGCTTAAAAGCTACAGCTGTAACACCACCAACTATCACACCGGGCGTGGTACAGCAGTTCAGAACCTTGAGGAAACCAAACAAGGTTCGCGCAATTGCTAGGTTAGCAACAGACAAGCGGACTGCAATTTGGACAGGCAGCTTAATCAGTACAGCAAGCAAGCCTGCTACAGAAGCACCCGCCATGAACATCAGCAAAGTGCCTGCAGCTAGATCAAACCACCCCAAATCGACATCGGTTCTTCCGAACTTGTCCATTTGGCGTTTGCCCCAACCAGAGGCACGTTCTGTAACCGGAACACGAGGCTCGTGATGTTCTGGAGCATCGCGCGGTGGGCCAGTAAAGTTTGGGTTATTAGCCATCATGTCCCCCCCTATCTACACCGCCCGGACCGCGCGTAGCGAACCAGTTAACGGATTTGCTCTGTCCATTCTTACCGCGCTGATAACGGTCGCGGACCAGACTAAGCAGATCTGCGTCCGCGCCCTCACCAGCACCAGAACGGATCTCCAGGCTAAACCGATCAGAAAGCCAGGTTACATCTGCCATCGCAATCTTACCGGATTCATACGCCCTAATTACAGCTTCCGCCGCCTTGTCCTCTTCAAAGGAGAAAGCGCCCAAACCGTAGTTAGGGTCATACCGTTTGAGCAGGGACCAGACTGCACTCGCGCGGTCGCATTCCCAAGCAAAGTCAAGGAGGAATTCACACTCCTTCACAGCGTCTTCTGACCACACGGTTGCGTATCCGTCACTGATCAGCTTACGGGCCTGGCTGGTCCCGAATCCGAACAAGCAGTGCGAAAAGTGAACAGCCTCACTAAAGAGATAACTATCTACCCAATGGTAAATAGCCTTCTCCTGCTTTTCGCGCTCCTCTTCCGACATCCACTGGTAAAGCAAATCGCTCGCCAGCGCGCGATCTACGTCCGACCTACTAAGGTCCCAACGAGCCGCCTTTTTCCTCAGCTGGTGCAGAATGCATCGATCCGCACGCCTGCGCCACTCAGCAATGGTTGCGCGACGGTCCTCTTTGAACAGCCAGACCCTATCGTCAACCGCTTTGCTGATATTTTTGTGATCCAACCTCCCATCGTGCCACTTGGGAGTAAGTTTTTGCTGAACGTAGAAGCGGTCCGCAATACCGTACAGGAAGACTCGCATCTCGTCCTTGATCTCAAAGATCTCGGCCGAGTCTGCAGCAGTCGAACTGCTAATCCCTGCATCGCGAACCCGAAGCATGTACTCAATCACCGGATCCATATGCCAGCCCTGCTTGATCCGGCGATTCGGATCCTGAATAGGCGCCAGCAAGCTGGGGCCGAAGCGGTCCGGGTCATTGGCTGCACGAATCCCGACCAGCGCAAGCCAAGCAATCTTAGCCGCAAACATCTCGTCCTTGTCCGCTTTTCCAAGCCAGACAAGATCTGCAAAGATATCGTTAGCATCGTCATGCTCGAGGAGTTCCGCACGGACTTTCCCATCAAGCACAAGCGTGGTCTTCTGAAAACCCAGCGCTGAGGTAGCCCACATTGCTGCGCTGTCAGGCACAACAACGAAGCCGTACTCATCCATTGTATCGCGGAGAACTGCCCTACCACTTTCGTCCTTGGCGAGGTCCAGCTCTTCCGGCTGGAGCTTCACAGACAAAACAGCCTCACGAGGCGGCTCATCACCACCGCCAGTATCTTCCACCAAGTACAGTGGTACACCACGGCTGCCCCTAAAGGGTCCCCCGGTAATGAAGGACCAGTCTTCGGTGCCGGGACCGGCGATGTAGTCCTCTACAAGATCGGTTTTGCTCGTTGCCCTACGCTTAGGAACATAGGGCATCGCTTTTGCAGCAGCACGGTTAGCACGCTGCAGCCAATCCGAATCAATCCAACTCTGATCAATCCCTGCCATTTCTGCTTTCCTCCTTGCCACCTATGTGGCAATAATGTTTGACTTGTTAAAGTACACAGAGTTGCCACTTAGTGGCAACT
>CAYVIL010000017.1:0-14153 GCA_964451675.1 uncultured Candidatus Saccharibacteria bacterium | reverse complement strand
CCTCAACCGATTATTGTTTTCGGACGACATTATCTGATGGTTCGGCAATCCAATATACCAATTATCCGAAAGTGACTACCGCGGCAGTTGGCACCATCACCACCGACATTGTTGACGGAAGCTATGCTTCGGTTGCCAGCCCGACAGTAGCGATGAATGCGGCAACCTTTAGTTTTTCTTGTCAGACAACCACCGGCACTTTTGGAACGGATTCGGAGCGCATTTATGTCAACAACGATGGCGGCGCTAATGACGGGTGGACTTTGACTTTGGCGGCGGAGGCAACGACCAATGTTTGGGATAGCGCGGACACAGATTATGACTTTAACGATCCAACTGATTCCGGGTGCGCTGACGGCGGTGACGCTGATGGCGTAGGCGGCCAGATGACAGTTGATCCTTCGGTCGGCGCTTTGACTGTTGGCCAATGCGGAAGCTGTACTACCGATAATGTTTCCAAGGGTTCATCAGCCGCTTTTGATGAAGGGGCAACCGACACCATTACCTTGCTTTCAGCTGCCGCGGCCTCGGATGACACGGGCGACTGGGTACTGACCGGCGTTTCTATCAGCCAAAAAATCCCGGCTGAACAACCGGTAGCCAGCGACTATACCATCAATATGGTGCTTACGGTAACGGCAAATTAAGTATGAGTATTTTTAATATCCAACCTATTATCAGTGTAACTTTTGCTGTCCGGGCATACCCTTTATGGCGAACAATTTCGCCAAATTCCAGACCGAAATCTCCAACCTTACTGCCGGCAATTATATTTTTACAATTTGGGCGAAAGACACAGAAGAAAGAAAATCAATAAATTTAAGTTATTCGGTTGAGGTTAAAAGCGGAGAGATAGCCCATATTTCCGACATTTTTTTCCCGCCGACAATTTCTCTTAAAAAAAATTCGCTGAAAAGAGGAGAAACTTTAAAAATTTCGGGCCAGAGTGTTCCCAATGAGTAGATTTCTCTTTTCATAAATCCGGGGAATATAATTAAAAAAACTACATCTCAGGAGCACGGTAAGTGGGAATATTCTTTTGACACCAGCGTCTTGCAAGAGGGAGTTTATAATATCAAACCCAGAGTCACTTTTGAAAAATCGATCAGCACTTTTTCCCCAGTTCTGCTTTTGGACATACTACTTGTAAACTTTTACCATCAGGCAATCAAATTTTTTATGAGCGACTTTTTTAATTTTTAGTTTTTTTTTGCCTGTGTACCAGAACACCTTCCCGTAAGGGCGGATTTCCCAATTGGAGCGGGAGAAGGGGTTCGAACCCTCGACCTTCTGCTTGGGAAGCAGATGCTCTGCCATCTGAGCTACTCCCGCACTGGCCGCGGATAAATCACGCTGAGCGTGACTCCCATTTAGTGCAGTTTAGCACAAGCCCAATACAACCCATCCGGACTACAACCACCAACAATGTATTCACTTACCTGTGGCCCAACGCACTAAGACTTGGGACTTTGAAGTTTTCAGCGCAGCTGAAAAACTTCTAAAACTAAACGCAGAGCGTTTGGTTAGGGGAGTGTCAAATTAGTCCCAACCACAATTAAAGCTTGCGTGCCGTTCGGTAGCGTCCCGATTTTGTCTGCGTTAGCATCGCGAATTTTTGTCCATTGGGAACCATCGCCGTATTTTCCTTCCGCAATTTCCCAAAGTGTGTCTCCGCATTTAACTTGATACTCATCGCCTTGAACATCGCCTTCCTGGTAATCGATTGCCACCCAGTTTTCTGCGCATTCCTGCTGAATAGAAGTATCAGAACGATCTTCTTCTGCTAACTGCTCTGTTTGTGCTGTTTCTCCGTTAGTTATATCACCTGTCTCGCTGCCGAGCTCATCTGCGTTTATTTTCACATCACTAGTATCGCTAATTTGAGAAAGGTCGATAACCCCTTCTTGCTGAGCACCTACTTTAGTAAAGTAGGAGTATACAAGATAACCGGAAAAAACGATTAGTAATAGAGCAACAATTGAAGCAGCCGTTTGTCTGTCAAACTTAATACGGGAAAATATTGAATCTTCAATCACTTAAATTAGGTTTCACCTCCTCAAAACCTGCTTAAGGCAGGCTACCTGGGCAGGCAAACTAGGCTAGTTAAGCCAATGACTATAACTTTTTTACTTGTTTAATATATTGTATATGTATCATTTTATGGTAGCTACTACATTAGCCGGAAACGAATATTGATAAAATAGAAAGGTGTTTTTTCATTTTCAAAGCTCTGCTTATCGAACTGCCAAAGGCAGAGAGATTAGCAGAAACTTGGACTCCGCTGAGTTTACGATAGCGGAGCGAACCCGAAACTAAGTTAAATATATATATAGTGTGCTTCAGACCCTTGGCCCCAGCACCAGAACTCGCTAACGCTGGCACGGTGCAGGGCCACGTAATTTCTAAGTCCGCTTCGGTATTTCATGCCTCGTTCACTAAGATATTTCGTGGCGGGCCCGACCGGATTCGAACCGGCGATCTTCTGCTCGACAGGCAGACATGTTAGACCACTACACCACGGGCCCTTATAAATATTATACTATAAAACCTTTTTTAGGGGGTCAAGTAGATATAAGTAGTATCGTCCTGCTTTTAACATATCTGATAGTTTAGAAGAACCGCTATAATTGTGAGCGGAAGGGTGGTCGAAAAATAGAAAGCTGTTTTTCACTCTCGCCTAACAATATGGTAGTATTTTTAGTGTTATGGAATTAACTAATAAGCAAGTCAAACACGTTGCAAAGCTAGCAGCTTTGCCTTTAACAGAAACAGAAATCGAGAAGTTTCAAAAACAGCTTTCCTCTATACTCGGTTACATTTCTAAATTGGAAGATGTCGATACTTCTGGAGTTGAACCAACCGCGCAGACAACGGGTTTAACCAATGTATTGGCAAAAGATAATGTTGATTCTGGTAGAGAGCTGGATCAGGAGAAAGCATTACGAAACGCTAAACAAAAAGCAGACGGTTATATCGGAACAGAGAAAGTAATGTAGGCGCTTGCTCTTAAGTACCAAGTTACAGGTGCCAGTTGAATCTGAATTTAGGATTGAGAGTTTATGAACAATGAACTTTGCTACTTAACTATATCTGAGGCACACAAAGGCCTTGTTGAAAAAAAATTTTCTTGCAAGGACCTTGTAATGTCATGCCTTCAGCAAATAGATAAGCATCAAGATGATATTAACGCTTTTATCACAGTAACAGCAGAATTGGCATTGAAGCAAGCAGAACAGATCGATACTAAAATAGCGAAAGGGGAGGGTTTAGGCTATTTAGAGGGAATACCAATAGGTATTAAAGACATATTTTGCACTAAAGGTATTGAAACAACAGCTGCATCAAACATTCTGCGCAGTTTTATTCCACCTTACGACTCAACTGTGGTTAAGCGACTTAAGGACGCCGGTGTTGTCATAATGGGCAAATTGAATCACGACGCTTTTGCCCACGGTTCATCAGGTGAAAATTCGGATTTTGCGCCTACGCACAACCCATGGAACTTGGAATATAGTCCCGGAGGTTCCTCAAGCGGTTCAGCAGCTGCGTTAGCCGCAGGGATGTGTTTAGCAGCTACAGGGACAGACACTGGCAGTTCTATTCGTCTTCCAGCCTCCTTTTGCAATTTGACCGGTCTTAAGCCAACATACGGGCGAGTATCCCGATACGGTGTTATTGCTATGGCATCGTCTTTGGATTCACCAGGTGCGCTGACTCGTACAGCGATTGATCAGTCCATTGTTCTTAATTGCATTTCAGGAAAGGACCTATATGATGCTACAACTGCAGCAAAAGAAAAGCCATTATGTATCGATAAAGCCACACTCGAAAATAGTAATACTTTAAGAGGTTTACGTGTTGGGGTACCAAAAGAGTACTTTATTGATGATTTAGATTTTGGAGTTGAAAAGTTAACACGCAAAGCGGTTGATAAACTGACTGAGCTAGGCGCTGAAGTACAAGAGATTTCGCTGCCACACACAGACTATGCGCTAGCTGTCTATTACATTATTGTTTCATCGGAGGTTAGTTCAAATTTAGCTCGTTTTGACGGTATCCGCTATGGTCATTCCCGCGATAATTTTGGCGATGAGGCTAAACGCAGGATCATGCTTGGTACATTTGCGCTGTCATCTGGTTATTACGATGCTTACTACGAAAAGGCACAAAAAGTTCGGACCTTAGTCAAGCGCGATTTCGAACAGGCTTTCGAAAAAGTAGATATAATCGCAGCCCCGTCCTCTCCAACCCCACCGTTTAAATTGGGTGAAAAAAAGGATCCATTGCAAATGTATCTTTCAGATGTACTAATGACCCCGGTCAACTTAGCTGGTATACCAGCTCTAAACATACCCTGTGGCTTTGTAAATAGCTTACCTGTAGGTTTTCAATTAATAGGACCGCAATGGTCGGAAGAGCAGCTACTGTTGGTAGGCGCGATGTACCAAATGCTAACTGATTGGCACAAAAAGTTCCCCACGTTACTTAAATGACTTTCTTCGGTTTAAGCTAGTTGTATTTACCACTTTGTTTGTTCCCAATTTCTTTTTATAACTTCAGCCATTGACAAATAACTTATAATTTTGTAGACTGAAACCTTTAAAAACACACTTTAAAACGTTGATCTTTACTAAAAAATACAGCTATGGATAAATTAACCGCAACTATACTAATTCCCTGTTATAACGAGGAGAAGTCTATACACCAATGTGTTAAATCATGTTTGAACCAGTCCTGTAGTGCTGACCAAATTATAGTAATTGACGATGGTAGTACAGACAGGTCAGTTGATATTTTAAAATCGTTTGGGAACAAAATCCGTTTAGTCGAACTGGAGGAAAATAGAGGGAATAAAAGTTATGTACAGGAGTACGGTCTGTCTTTGATCAATACTGATATATTTATTACTACTGACGCAGATACAGTTTTAGATAGAGATTTTGTAAAGAATATTTTGGAGTCCTTCAGCGACTCTTCGGTTGCTGCAGTTGCAGGAAAACCCAGAAGTTTAAAGTATAACTGGTTAACCTCCTGTCGTGAGATTGATTATGCTATTAGTCACGATATTCATAAATATGCGCAACATAAATTGGGTTATATATACGTAATTCCTGGCTGTGCTGGCGGTTTCAGAACAGATCTATTCAAAAGTTCAATAAGTTTTGACCATGATACTTTAACAGAGGATTTGGACTTTACGTATAAATTGCACCAGGCAGGGTGTAACGTTGCTTTCAATCCTAAAGCTGCGGTTTATACCCAGGATCCACCAACTTTATACAGTTACATTAATCAGCTACGCCGCTGGTATGCGGGGTCTTGGCAAAATTTATTAAAACATTTTTCTGTTGCTACTGGCAGTCCTATAAGAGCTGTCGAGAGTACATTGATCCACTTCGAATCTTTACTTTTTTCCACTTTTACGTATTTAGTCCTAATAATTAATTTTACCGCTTATAGCAAATTCCTGGTTCTCCTTGTTTTATCTTCTGTAGTCGCTGGCTTTTACACATCGGTTACTAGAAAGAGATTAGACACCCTTTTTTATTCTCCGTTATTCACTTTAACCCACTATATAAAAGCAGCAGTGTTTATTGAACAGTTTATTAAGGTTATATTACTTAAAGAGAAAAATCTTAAATGGTTTCACCCGGAAAGGAGGGCATTAGTATGATTCCTTTAGGATCATTATTATTCGTGTTTCATTTGTGTATTTGTCTATGTTACAAGTTTAAAAAATTAATAAAATGAATCTGCGTTTAACTAAACCAAACAGTGCTGCCTTTTTTTGTGCAGTGGTTGTTTTACTTGTATACAGCTATAATGTTTATGTGCTGGTTAAAGGTGACAATAATATAGTTTTGGCTAGAAGGATATTAATAAAAACACTGTCCTCTCCAAAACAAGGAGTAGAAACTTGCAAAAATAGTCAGGAAAAACAGTACTTTGCCAACTTAATTAAAAAACAAATAAAAGAAAGCACAACAGATACTACTTCTACAGAAACTGCATTTGGCTCCGTGTTGAATTCGTACGACTAACCTGACATAATTTTGTTGAATTTATGAAAAGTGTCTTTGATATTTTAGAACACACCGTGGACAGTTTGCTAAGAAGAGCTCTTCCATACCAAGAACAAAAGGAACGCGGAAGAATCAGTCACGGAATTAGAAAAAAGAAATTACCCCCAGCTATTGAACAACAAATAAGACAGCAGTGGGCAAAAATTAATCAACTGCAAGAGTTGGGAGGCCCTTCCCAGTTACGCCAGGCAGTTATTGAAGCGGATAAGCTAATTGATAAAATTTTAAAATATATTGTGGAAGGAGATACAATGGGGGAACGGCTAAAAGAAAGTGAGCATTATTTTGCGGACTACGCAGTTTATGACCAGTTGTGGAAAGCACATAAACTTCGGAATGCTATAGTACACGAGGCGGATTTCCACCCGACGCATATGATATTAAAGCAAGCTATTGGTGATTTTAAGGCAGCGCTAGACGAACTTCTATGACTAATAAAACCCAATTTACAAGTCTCTTTGCAAATAAAGCTTTTTTGAAGTTATGGATTAGTCAAGCCTTATCGTTGTTTGTAGCTAACTTGCTAAACTACGCTTTAATTGTTACGGTTGCTGAGGCAACAGGCTCTAGCGTAGCGGTAGGGTTTCTTTTATTTATTTACTATCTCCCAACAGTATTTTTGGGAATACTTGCCGGAGCTCTCGTTGACCGTTTAAGCAAAAGGAAGATTATTTTTTGGACCTGTTTGCTTCAAGCTGGTATAGCATTGTTATATGCACCTTTTGAAAATAAAATTTGGCTCCTTTTTATTATCCTGTTTTTTTACACTTTAGTTGATGAGTTTTTAAGGCCTGCCGGTGATTCTCTCCTACCACACTATGTAGATGATACCTTGCTACCTTATGCCAATAGTGTTTCTGTAATTTCAATACAGGCATCCTCTTACGTAGGTTATTTACTTTCTGGTCCCTTAATGAGCGTTTTGGGCAACGGGTATATATATTTTACCGCTTTTATTTTTCTAGTTGCAGCTGCATTTATCGCATTTCTGCTCCCGAAAGAAAAGCCAAGTCCCAGCTCCAAAAAAGGATTATTTAAAGATTTCAAATCTTTAACTGTAGAGGTTGAAGAGGCGTATAGATTTATTAAAACTAATGTACTTGTATTTTACGCTATTTTGCTCAATTCTGCGTTCTTTTTTGTGATTACTACAACAGTTGTTCTTCTTCCTTCTTTAAGTCGAACTGTATTAAATTTAAATTTGCGTTTTGCAGCACCTTTTTATCTATTACCAGCAGGATTGGGCTTTTTGGCCACCTCATTTAGAATTAATCAATTAATGGGTTGGCTCTCAAAAAGGGGATCTGTGCTTGTTGGTATGATTTTAGTTGCTATTTCTTTCCTTTCTTTAGGAGTTGTGCCAATCTTTGGGCATCCGGTTGGTTTTATAATTGTACCTTTCATTGCGTTTTTTTGTGGAATGGGGGCTGTCCTGGTTATTGTACCCGCCAGGATAGTTGTTCAACAAAGAACACCTTTTTCCACCTACGGTCGCGTATTTGGCGTTATTCGAACACTTATGGCAATAGCTTCTGCAGTTCCAATGCTTTTCGCTGCTGTTGTTGCTGATATTTTCGGATTAATTCCAGTTTTCTTTTTGTTGGGTGGAGCAATCCTAATTAGTGCTTTAATTATTGATAAAAAATTTAGAATTCTTGATCTGAACAATTTATTATGAATTACCTACCAATTATTGGTTTAGAAATTCATGTCCAGTTGAAAACTGAGTCTAAAGCTTTTTGCGACTGTGCATCAGGAAAATGGCAAGACGCTCCTAATACTCACACCTGTCCAGTTTGTTTGGGTTTGCCTGGCGCGTTACCTGTTGTAAACAGTGCTGCTGTCGAAAAGGCGATACAAGTTGGGATTGCACTCAAATGCACAGTTAGCAGGTACACTTTTTTTGAGCGAAAAAATTATTTTTACCCCGATTTACCGAAAGGTTTCCAGATTTCCCAGTATCGTTATCCTTTGGCTACTGATGGATATGTGTTTATAGATAACAAAAGGATACGCGTAAATAGAGTCCATTTAGAGGAGGATACTGCAAAATCAATTCATGCAGTGGATGGTACATATCTTGATTTCAATAAGTCCGGTACCCCATTGTTGGAAATTGTTTCTGAACCAGATATTAATTCAGCAAAGGAAGCGGGTGCTTACTGCAAAAAAATTCAGAAGATAGTAAGGGCTTTAGAGGTCAGTGACGCAGATATGGAAAAAGGGCAGATGAGGTTGGAAGCAAATATATCACTTTGGCAGAGAGACAAAAATTTAGCAAATAGCAAAGAGGCCCTTCCCAACTATCGAGTTGAAATAAAAAATATTAACTCCTTCCGTTATTTGGAACAGGCAATTGAATACGAAGTAGAAAGGCAAACTAGGAAACTGGAAAAGGGAGAGCAATTGCACATGGAAACGCGCGGCTTCGACAATGAAAAAGGAGTTACATATGTTCAGCGAACAAAGGAGGAAGCTCACGACTACAGGTACTTTCCTGAGCCCGATATTCCTCCTTTACACATAACTGAAAAATGGATTACTAAATTAAAGCATTCAATTCCAGAACTTCCAGCTGAGAAAGCACAGCGCTTTGTGGATAAATTTAATTTACGCCGGGATTATGCAACCTTACTTGCAGAAGATAAATACAAAGCGAACTTGTTTGAACGTGCTGTAAAGTTGGGTGGCCAGGCTGCGGAAGTAGCTAATTGGATAATTAACAGACCTGCTGACATTGAAGGTTTAGATGCTCGTCCGTTAATAAAGAAAATTGAAATAGAAAAAGAAAACATTGTTAAGGAGAAAGACGAGCTAAGTACAATTATTAAAAATGTTGTTGCAAATAATCAGGTAGCTGTATCTGATTATAAAAGCGGGAAAGAAAGGGCAATCCAATTTTTGCTTGGCCAGGTAATGAAAGAAACTGGTGGTAAGGCTCACCCCCAAACTACGCTAGAGCTGCTACGCAAAGTTTTGGATAGCAATTAAAAAATTGCTAAATATCTACGCTTACTTTGTTTTACCTTTAGCCTCTATTAAAGCTGCAATTATCCAGAACTGTAAGCTTAAATCATTTTTGAAATAGGGAACATCCACCAGTCCGTGAACCAACATATAGACCAAAGCTAAAATTAACGGAAGATATGGTTTCCATGACTCTTGTAGAGATAACCGTTTATTCATTAATTGCCAAATAATTACGAAAAAGCTGACTGCTCCTAAAAAACCAAGCTCTGTCCAAGCGTTTAGTAATATATTGTGAGGATATTCTAAAGGTTCTGAGTCACAGGTGTAGTATATATTGGAGTATTGTTCTTTGAACCCCGAAAGGCCTGCACCGGTTAACGGTCTGTCTAATAGAAGCTTACCAGCTCCTTCCCACAGGCAGAAGCGTAAACGTATTGTATTATTAGTATACCTATCGTCCGCTACCACTTCCTTCGGATTGATGTAACTTCCTACCACAGGTAGAAGAATACTTATAACAAGAACAGCGATAAGTAAAGCTTTTGCGAGCTTTTTTAACAGTACTGGGTCGTAGCGAATAAGAGGTAAAAATAACAAAACCACGGTAGAAGCGACCAGAGCTCCGGCCGAGCGAGAAAGGACAATAGCTACAAGATAGAAACCAGTTAAAGCAATCCAGCCGACATCTTTAAACCAAACCCTTTCTGAAAACGGCCTTTTTACTTGGCTGAAAGATAATGCCAAAAGAGGTCCAATATAAAGTCCTACTGCATTTGCGGTATTATAAAAAGCGTGAACACGGTCTTGCTTCGCTTCATAAGGCGCAAAAATTATACTATTTCTTAAGATTTTATATAAGTTTGAAGACGTTGGCAGATAATTAAGTGTATGTTGCGCAACAGCTAAACCAGCAACTAGAACGCCAGAAAACATTACGGCACGAAATACCCAGCGCCAATCGTTTTGTTTTTTTATAGTGTCGATAATAATTATGTACAACAAAATAGGCTCAACAATATACGCTTTAAAAACACCTAAAGCCCCTCTTTTATCGGGGGACACTATTACTGAAGCTATCGCAGCGAAAAGAAAGAGTAAGATCGAGGGAGAAAGATATTTTTTAAACAGGTTGAGCACATCTACAGGTGATTGGGTGAGCTTTTTACACAACCATACAAAGACTGTTACTAGAATCACAATCTCCAGTAGCGTTGTTGGAAGAGCATCAATAACTGGAAAGTTAGAAATAGCAAGCCTAATTACGTAAAGTGGCGCTAAACCTGTGGCAATGGAAATTAAGGCCAAAACTAACATTTTTCGTTAAAATACACAGTACTGGAGTTAATAGTAAACTGTTGCGCAGCTAAAATCCAGATATAAATCACAATCGGTGTGTAAAATAGAGAATTAATAAAGTTTGATTCAATAATCAGACCGCTAATTGCGGCAAGTAGAGATAATTGATTAGTATCTATACTTATAGTTCCACTGTAAAGGGTTGTAGCTAGTGCTCTGATTGTTGGCCATATAGTTTTAGCGTATATCCACAAGAAAGATGCAAGACCGAATATCCCTGTTGTTGCGAACACGAAAAGAACAGAAGAATCCGCCCCTGCGCCAGCTTTACCACCTAACGGTTCTTTCCAGCTAAAAAAACCATACCGTGCTTGAGCATAGCGATAAGAGTTAAAACCTACACCTGTTAACCAATTGTCTTTAATAATTTCTATAGATTGTTTCCAATTTACAATGCGCGCTTGTGCTGAGTCGTCGGGATCAACACCGCCTGCTATCCTTGTTTGCACCCTGGGAACAAAAAAGTATGCAGAAAAAGCTATAACCAGAGCTAAAATTAAAAGTTTACGCGATTTAAAGAGCGAGATAACAGCAACTGCAGTGGCAAACATTAACCACGCTGAGCGGGAAAAAGTTAAAAGCAGTGCAAGTGCAAGCACACCTGTTGCTATACAGTTAACTAGCTGCTGGCAAAAAAACCCTTCTTTATCGGGTTTTTTCTCACCTCTACTAAAACTGTTATCATAATCGGCTAACAAAAGTGGTAGTAACAAGCACAACGCCAATACTAAGTAAGCACCAGTGAAATTAGGATCAAAAAAAGTTGCAAGAAGTCGGCCCTGATGCGGGTCCCAACCTTCCGAGGTCATAGACGCAAAATTGGGAAAAACTGCCAGTTGGATAAATCCAGTTAATGCAAGAATTATGCCGGAAAAGATAAGTAGATCTTTCAGTTTGCTGAACGAAATGTCGTTTGTCCTTACTAAATCTGCTGATACAAAATATACACCAGTATATATAACCCAGCGCAACCAATACATAGCACTGGCTAAAAACTGGAACTGGTCCAGATTACGTGATCCATAAATTAAAGTAATAAAAGAAATTGCGGAGTAAAGAGCAATAGGTGCTGATAGTGGTGGTAAAAGGCACTTTTTTTTAATAGCTAGAGTTTCAATTAGCCAGATCAAAGCAGTTGCGCTAGCAGCAATATCTGTAATATAGACATTTATACTATTTCCTCCGAAAGGAATTCTCCCAAATTGACCTAGAGGGATTGACAGTACTGATAGATACAGAAAAAGTTTTGATAAGCGCATGTCTAAATCTCCCAAATTGTATCAAACTAGAGCAAATAACTCGTATTTGATCCTCTGTTTAAAGCAAGCTATTTAAATAGAACCTGCTGGTAGAGGCTTTGTACTTGTTTTGTAATTATTTCTTCAGTGTATCCGCTAATTGCGTTTTGTTTTCCGTTTTCTGCAAGCTTTTCTCTAAAAGTTTTATTTTCAACTAATCTTGCTATAGCCTCCGCCAGTTTGTTGGGTTTATTTGGACTCACCAACAAACCGTTTTTGTCATTTTCAATAATTTCTGGTGTACCTCCGATTGTATTGCCAATCACTGCCACACCTGCTTGCATTGCCTCAACTACAGTTGTTGCAAAAGGTTCAGGTTCAATTGAAGGGTGGACAAAAATATCCATAATTTTTAGCAAAGCAGGAACATCATCTCTTTGTCCTGTTAGATAAACTGTGTCTTTAAGATTGTGCTTTTTGACAAAATAGCGCAACTCATTTTCTATATCACCCTCTTGCCCCTTACCCGATCCAATAACCAATACTTTAATATTTTTGAGTTTTGACCCGCCTGCCGGCATGGCAGGGTTTTGAGTTTTGAGCTTCTGTATTGCTCTGAGCAATACAGCTGCTCCTTTCCATTCCACCAGCCTACCTATATAACCAATTACAACATTGTTTCCCTGAATATTAAATTCTTTCTTAACATTTTTTACAGCATTATCCCGTAGTTCCGCTATACGTTTGTGCATATCAGTGCCAACATAAATCACTTTGTGGACATTCCTGTATTTATTACCCAGGTAGTAATTTCTTAATTTTTGAGATACAAATGTGATAAAGTCAGCTCTTTTGGTAAGCAGCTTAAACAGCAAGCATGGGTATGTGTAATCACGGATAAACCAAATTAGTTTAGAACTAGTTTGCCATGCAGCTATTGTTCCTGGTAGCCAGGTGCGGGCAGTGTTAGTAACAATAAGATCAGCATTAACTTGTTTGCCAATTTTAGTAATGCGATTTGCAGTCCTGAAAATGTCAGTTAAAGATTTAGGAAACTGAAAAAGATTACGAGGTTTTAACTGTGGATACTCAATTGTAAAAACTTCTGCTCCTGCATTTTTATACTGCTGTATCAGTTTAGGGTAGTTTGGCGAACAAACAACAAAGGGTTTGTATTTTATCCAAATAATCAATATGTTTTGCTAAAACTAACTCTGCCCCGCCAATAAAAGGGGTGTGGTCCAAAAAGAGTATCTTTTTTACTGTTTGGTTACTTTTTTTTCTTGTCATTGTCTACAGGGATTGCTGATTTGCAGACAAGCAAACTATAGCACATCTATTATAGCGAGGTGTTTTTTCATAATTTTAGATACAGAATCACTATGCAGTAAATTGACTTATATGTTTTACGCACTGCCGGTTTTCTTGTATACTAGGAGTTAGCAACGCTGTTTGAATTTAGTTAAGGAGGGATAGATTTGTTCAGGGTAACAGAAGCGGCAAAGAAGAAAAGAATTGAAATTGAGGCTGCTTTAGATGAATGGGCGGAAAATGAAGTAGGTGCCTGGGCTACCAAGATAGATGACGATAATAAAGTGGAGTATGTCGTGAGTTTGCATTCTGATATTCCTATTCGTATCACTATTACTTTTCATCGCGGTGACGGACTTTTATCGTGGTTCAGACCTTATAGCAAATTAAAGATATATGCTGTTACAGAGCACGAAAGAGGACGTGACAAATACAAGTGCATTACTGACAGCTTGGTAAAATTTGTTACTGATTTGTTGCAAAAGGAGCCTGAAGAACAGATAGAGAATCTTAAAGTTAGTTTTGCTTATCTAATACACTCTACTTGGATTGCAGACGTTTAGAGTAGAGCCACAATCTTGCAGTAATTGCCTTACTGCAAGATTTTTTTATAGTATTTAAGTTTACCAATTTGCCTTGAGAGATAAGCGAGTTTAGAAAGTGTGGCTATCTTCACTGCAGTTGAGAAATCCAATCCCCCCGGGAAACAGTTTATTAGTGTTTTTGCAAAGACTATGGGTGCTAATCCTGTTCTCAAACCAATTTCCAATTTACCTCTCTGCCGCAAGCTGTGGTCTTGCCGGTATTTTAATATTCCGGCACCTCTTGTCTGCTGGCGTTTCCAAAATGCTTTAAAGGTATAGTTCTGGTAATGAGTTACTTTAACAGGTATAAAAAGCAGAGAGTAACCAGTTTTTATAACTTTTTCTTTTAAATCCCCATCTTCACCAGAAGCGTAGTGGGGAAATGACTCATCAAAACCGCCTACTTCCTCAAACACTGATTTTTTATAACTAATGTTGTTTGTTTGAAAAGGGTGTTCGTCTCGTCTGGTGGATAAATAGGGAGAGAGATGTAGTTGCAGCCCTTGTGGCTGCCAATCCTTGAGTTTTGGAAAATACCTCCCCTCATTCCACGCCTCGTACTGCGCAAAAATATTGTTTTTAAGTGTTTCTTCCGAAGCTTGTAGATAACC
>CAYVIL010000016.1:0-14645 GCA_964451675.1 uncultured Candidatus Saccharibacteria bacterium | reverse complement strand
AAGCAAACTCCATCTTTGCTTCGCCATTGTTGAACAAAGGAAACAAACCCAGTTTAGTAAATTTAAACATAACCAAGCGCACATTGCAGCGCGGTCCGTACACTAAAGAAGGACGGATTACAACCACCGACAAATCATAATCTTCATAAAATCTTAACGCTGCTTCCTCACCAGCCTTTTTACTCAATCCGTAATGAAAATCACCCAACTCCTGATAATCACGCTCCTTCAAAAAGCGACCGTCTGGACTGACTCCCAAAACAGAAACTGTACTAGTATGCACAAACTTACTCACCCCAGCTTGGTGTGCTGCATTTAAAACATTCTTAGTGCCTTTCTCGTTTACTGCGTAGTACTGCTCGGTAGGTATTGCCATCGGCCGTGAAATTGCTGCCAAATGGAATACAACATCTATACCTTCAAAAGCAGGCGGCAACGACTGTTCTTTCCGAATATCTCCATAAACAATTTCCGCACCTTTCTCCCTTATAATCTTTTCGTTTTCTTTTTCTTGAGGCTCAAGCGGTTCTTTTAAAGCTAACACGCGAACATTACGGCCTTGTTCCAAAAGCCGTTCTACCAAATGGCTGCCAATAAAACCAGTTCCGCCGGTGACTAGTGTCTTCATAGGTTATTAAACGGTTATCCAGTTAAAACTGCCACACTGTACAATGTCATTCTGATGGAAATCAGAATCCAAGCAAGGTACTTCCTGCTCCTATTCCGGGTCCCGGCCCGGAATGACGCAAAGAGAACCGACAAAAAAACAATCACTTAAAGTCGATTAATTTACTAACAAACTTCCGCCCAAAACGCAAATAATATTTAAACATATCCCAATCGCTAAGTCCCTCTTTAATTTTCCGCCACACAAACTGCGGAGACCAAAATGATTTATAAAAAGAACGGACCAGCTCTTTCAGCTCGTCATCCGACATTGGCGTTTCCAAAACAGGCGCATGCATATCATATTTATCCCAATCCTTAGTCTTTAACCACCCTTTTTCTTCTGCTTCTTTAAACAAAGGCGTACCGGGGTAAGGGGTAACAATTGTTGCCTGCAAAGAATCGCTGTACCCGTTTTTAAAAAATTCCCGTGCCATATTTAAAGTTCTTTCTGCATCTTCCCTCGTTTCCCAGGGGTAACCAACCATTGCTGTTGGGTGGGGGTTAAGACCGGCTTCCTTAGCCATCCTTATTTGGGGTTCAATTTGCTCCACCTTTAAATTCTTATTTATTCTATCCAAAGTTTCCTGGTTTGCAGACTCTAACCCATACAAAATAAACCGGAAACCAGCTTTCCTCATCAGTTCATAATCCTCTTTATCTAAACCGGAATTAAACCGCATATTACAACTGATCCGCACCTTCTCGCTATACCCCCGATCAATCATCCCCTTACAAAATTCCCGCAGCCAGTCCCCTACCGGAAAGGTGCCTGAATCGTCCATTATTTCTTTAACTGGATAATTTTCCACTATATGCCCAACTTCGTCTAAAGCCCGTTGGGGACTCATTACTCTGTACTGTGCTCCTGGGAATAACGTAGTCCACGAGCAGTTTTTCACAGCTAGCATATTAGCCACATACGTGTGGTCCTCTGCAACTGTCACATTGTAAACGTAACCCTCAAAAAAGTTTTTTTCTATCTTTGTTATCGGAACTAATGCAAAATTATCTAAAGTAAGCCCTTTCTTATGAGTTATACTTTCTTGCGAAAAAGAAATTTCGGGAAATACCCTAAGTATATCTTTCCTACTAAGGGTTATAATATATTTGGTTGCCTCGTTTTTTTCTCTCGGCTCCACAATCCTGAAACTAGGAATAACATCGAACCGCAAAAGCATAAAAAATATCTGCTCCGCAGCCCTATTTGCCGTTATAGATAAACTATACTCTGCCCCACCCTCTTTGTTCTCTCGCTTCCTTAAATGCCCATCACCCTCAAAAACACCTCTAAGCAATGCACATTGCTTTTCCAAAGGAAATCTCCAAAAAAGCTCGGGTATTTTTTTATCGTAACAACCCTTCCCAAACAAAATCTCGAAAAAACGTGCAATTATTGTAGAACCAACATATAACTGAACAGTATTATTTGCTTCATTTAAAGACTTGTGTAATTCAATCCCAAAACAAGCTTCAAAAATATTAGCAGTTTCTTCAATTAAAGTATGCTCGTGTTTACTAAATGTCCAACAAACAACAGTAGAGTTAGGCCGGCTTTTTTGATAAGAAACGTGACCTTCCGCGATATATAATCCAGCTAAATAAAGAAACTTTTCATTTAAGAGGATTTTTTCCGGAATTTTATGTACTCCACCCTTAAAAGATATACCGTCCTCTGTTTTCGAAATTGGATTTTCTTCCTCGTCCAAAGTACCTAATGTCTCGAAAGCGATATAGCGTTGGACAGTTTCCCTGTCAATACTTAACTTTCTACTAATAGCTCTTTGAGAAAGTCCTACCGCATTCAATTCCAAAATTTTTAAGATTGTCTTGTCGGCAATTTTCTTTTGGGTACTCAGAATTACGGGTTCCTGTTCTAAAACATCCAACACCTTCAAACAGTCTTTATCTTTCATCCCACGGTCTATAGGAACCGCAAGGAAATCTCCCTTTTTAAGATCTTTTGCAGGCTTTACACTAAGTGAGTAATTTTCAAAGTACGGTTGCTCACAACTATCACAATCCAACCATTTTGATATACGTCTGGGCTTACACCAATAACTCCAGCTGTTTTTCTTTGAGCACCGTGACATATCTTCCCTTGATAACGTGTAAACGCGATGGTCAGCTGTTAACTTTAAATCTTGAGGCAAGTATAAAGAGGATATTTGGACAAGTATCTCTGACGCTTTCCGCGCGTGCCAATCTGTAATTTCCCGGTACCGTCCCTGGTGAGTTTTTACAGCATAGGATTCACGCTGTTCTACTATTTGTTTTATTGGCACTGACCCGTGCCCTTTAGTTTGCAATTTCACATCACCAGTTAAGCAAAAAGTACACTTCCCCCACCAGCAGTCTCTGCCAAACATGGTGTAAGTACCGGGCACTCTTGCATAGTTAGCATTTTTGTAGGCGTAAAGATCCCATTTAGTTAGATCGCGGTCAATAAAAGGTAATTCATCCAAATTGTGGTTCAAAACAAAGTTACCAGTAGAAACACAATCACTTGCCTGTTCTGTTTTGTCATTTGGATTTTGTAATTTGGAATTTTTTCTGTGCCAGATGCCCGGCTCCAAATCCTCACCTTTTGAAATGTGGTTGCAGATATTTAAAAGCAAAAAGTCGTAATCGCCGCCGGTAGCAATATAATCAACAGGACAGTTTTGCATTGATTCTTCTGGCAAGGCAGTAACGTGATCACCCACCAGCACAATCTTTAATTCAGGATCTTTAGCTTTCAATTTTTCAATTATTTCCCAGTGGCGCTTAACAACAGGCGTTTTGGTTTCCAGCATTAAAACATCAGCACCAATCTCCAACAGCTCTTTCTCCCACTGCTCGTAGTTCTGCATACCCCAAATCCCGTCCAGCCAATAAACTTGGTAACCGTTTTGCTTAAGGAGGCTGGCTGCGTAAGCAGGAACCATTGGATATGCTGTCCACGGTGATTCCCCCCACTGAAACTGCCTGTTCTGACCTAAAAAAGCGCGCCCTTTGGAGTTATCAAAAGGGGAGTAACCAATAACAACTTTCATAGCTAAATAATATCACAGAAACAAAGCAGCCTTATTATACTGGTAAAGACTTTGGGTTTGAGGATATATATCCGCAGAACAAAACCGAGTGCTTTATTGCCCTGCCTCTATGTGCTGTAAGGCTCCCAATGCATCTGGGTGACTGGGAACAATTTCCAAAACCTTTTCAAAATACTGACGTGACAGTTCCAAATTACCTTCCTTGTGGGCAATGACGCCCAGAGTATAATAGCTTTGGTATAAATAAGGATCATACTCAACAGCTTCTCTAAAATACTTTTTAGCTTGTTCGTAATTGCCGATTATGAAATAGGTATTACCTAAGTTATGTGTGGCCTCAGCATACATAGGCCTTAATTCACGCGCTTTTTGAAATTCACGAAGTGCATTTTCAAAATCCCCTTTTCCGGAATAAATATCACCCAAATTATTATGTACTTTTGGGCTACGCGGTGAAACACGGGCAGTAGCAAACCACAAACTTTCCCGACTCTGCCAATCATTATTCCTTATTACTGTCCGAACTGAATAAAACAACAGCAGTGGTATTAGTAAAATCAATGCAAGATCTTTAACTCCTAATATGTCCTCCAACAAATAGAATAAATAAGAAACAAAAACAGCAAAACTAACAACAGATAGGTAAACATAACGTTCAGCTACATACCAACCCAGCTGGACTGGGCTTAAAGAAAACAAAATCACTAAAAAGAAAAAAGCAAGAAAGAAAAGTAATTTCCTATTTTTGCGGAAAAATAAAGGCAGCCCTATCAAAACTAACAAACTGATTGCTCGCGACGCCCACAAAAAAGAGGGATAAATAATCTGACCCTCATGATAAAGAGTCAACGGTATAGGCCAAAAAAGCAAAAACAAATACTTAGTAATACTAAATGGAATAGTAACCAAAGGATTATCTGTATTCCCTAAAATGTTGCTGACACTGGATATATCAGAAACTCTAGAAGCAGCTTCACTGCGAATAAATAATAAGTAAGCTAAACAAATTCCCGCAACAAAAACATAAAATTCCCAAACCATTTTTTCTTTCCGGACAAATTGCGCATAAATAAAATAAACAGCAGTTAGGGAAAGTGCCCACAAATTGGAAAACAACGCCAGCAAGAATCCGAAAACAGAAAGAGTCAAATACTTATTGTTATTTCTGTTCTCCAAATAAAAATGAAAAAATATAAAAGAAAGCAGAAAGAAAAAAGCGTACATTGGGTAACGCCCTCCAGATATCCAAGTAACTGATTCTGTTTGAACAGGATGCAAAGCAAAAATCAATGAAGAAAAGGCAGACACTCGGATACTGTTAGTAACAAGCAAAACAAAAAAGTAAACAAGTACTGCATTAAGAGCATGAAACAAAATATTGGCAGCGTGGTAAGCAAACAAACTTTTTCCAAACAGGAGATAAATAATATCTTTAAGCAAGCGGTGACCGTTAAGCTGCTTAAGAGCAAGACCAATATTACCTATTTCCGGATTCTTGACAATTCCGTATATATCGTCGGAAACAAAAGCGTTATCGACAGCGTTAGCGTAGACAGCAATAGTTACACCAACAAGAAAAAGAAAAAAATAGCGGTGATCTTTAACAAAAGTAAACAGCGACCTCCAATTGGTTATTTGCGAACGCTTTTTAGATTCAACTTCTTTAGCCTCTGAACCTTTAACCGCAGTCCAATTCTTTTCATCCAAAAAAGCTAGCACCTCCTCATGGGAGACACCTAAATGCTTAGCCATGAAAGGGACAGATTTTTTTGTCCTATTTTTCCGGATATATCTCTTCTGCTTCTCGGTTAACGGCATAGCTACATTCTAACATTAGAAGAAATTAGCTTGCTGTGCAACTGTGCTTGGTATATAATTACACTATAGGTGGAGAGGACTAGCACTCACTTACTTTGCCAAGACAATTGAAGGAGGTTATTATGTCAGAGCTTGGCTTAAATATTGCAAGCTTACTTCCCTGGAGCGCATTTCCTGCAATCGACTGGGTAGCAAAATACTTTGCTGTACCAATAGCGGAGAAGATGACAAAGCAAATTGGCGGAATTGATTTTTGGCAGGTTTTACCTCTCAAAGGTGTGACTGCAAAAACACTGTCCAAATCTGGTGTGACAGTGGAGTACATTGAGAAAGCGTGGAATCCGACCACCTTACTACGACACCTGGTGAGAAAGCCGGGAATGTCGGGACAACAAACTAAGCCTGAAGATATAGTTTTCTTTCCACCACCGAAGGTCTGTAAGCAAAGAGTAGAGAAAATAACAGACAAATTTCCCAATGCTGCCCTCATTGGGCATGACCTTTACAGACCAGGAATTGACGGACCAACAAGAATGGTTGAAATCAATCCGGAAATGGGACTGCCGACAGAAGCATTAGCAAAATTTTGGGCACCTATGCATGCACAAGAAAATTCTTTTCCAAACGGACGGTCGATAGTCCTTGATCTTCGACATATCCGGCGGGAACGACTCGGAGGGGCTAAAAACCCCCTACACGGATGGAGGGAAACTTATAAACACCTCCTGCCTTATACTGGGCTTATCCATGTGCAACCATTAAACGCTTCCGAGCTCAGATTCACTATTAACAGTGTGGAAACTGAGCTGGTACGAATGATAAAAACAGCAGTTGATGGAGGATACACAGAAGATTTTGTTATCGAAGTAGCGCCCAATCTACTAGGTGGTCCACGCTACTACCTAATCCCGCAGCGGATGACACGTCTACTGCGCAGTTTCAGAAGAGTGGTTAAGGAGGTTGTGAAGTGAACTGCGGATGGTTAATAGCAATTTTACCCATACTACTTGCTATTTTAGTACCTGCAGCAATAATCAGTTACGCTGCCATTGCTATACTTCTCTGGCGCTTTCTAGCACCCAAAGGGTTTTATGATATTCGCCAGGAACTGCACAGCTACATTATCAACGACATTGCAGACTGGATAGAAAACGTAAATTATGTAAGAGAAAAACTCCTCTTACTTTGGGTTTTTACACTTCCATTAATACTATTCGGTTTTTTCTACGCTAAATTGCACCAACAAGCTGTAGAAAGTGAGTTAGAAACTAAAGGTTAGCGCAGCTAAAGAACTGGCACCGGTGTGAGAAGGTTGTTACCCACACACCGGTGCTTTTTTATACCTCCCAATTTTTCCTACAACCGCGCGGTTGAGTAGACCGAGGGTCTACTTTACAATAACTTTGCTCTAAGCGTAGAAACAACGTCCTCAACAACCTGCTCCCATTGGGACCCTACTATAAATGCGCATTTTTTAAACAGTTCTGCTGTCCTTGCTGGATCAACATCGTCTTGCTCAGGTAACCCTGCTGCAATATCCCGCCACATAACTGCTAACCCGTCTGCTGTCATTAACCTCTGAGGCTCTAAAGGTTCTATTAGAGCACTAATATTATCCACCACAGCCTGCGCACTCTTGTTAAAACATCCTGATAAAAGGCGCGCTGTATCATCGATCAGCAAATCATCAACATCAGTAATTTCATCGCTAAGCCCCAGAACAAAACTGCGCCTAGTCCACAAAATCTGTAAATCCACGCCCCACCAGAGGTAATTGTGAAAGCGGCTTTCCCAGGCAATTTTCCGGGAAACACTGCTGGAGTCTACTATAGCTCTGCTAATTTCATCCCGGTGTTCTGCAAACACATTTTCGATATCTTTACTGTATTTATCAGCCTGCGCATGAACTATCATTCCTCTAGCCAAGTCAGCATGCTCCGAAGCTTCCTTTTGCAAGTATTCTAGAAACTGTTGACCTCCCTGATGTATTTCTTCGAAACTAAAAACCGCGTCGGAAACGAAAGGAACTATATCAGGAAGGTAAGATCCTAAAACAAGTTGTGGATTCAGGCGCTCCAAAACCCGCGCTGCTACATAGGGATGACCAATTACATTCATGCTACCACCTCACCTTTCCAATTCCGCCACAACCAAACCCTGTATAAATTTTATACCATACCAAATATGAGTTACAAAAATACCGGGAATAACCAGCAAAGCAATCTTCCAGTTTTTCTCCTTAAAATAAACCCAAAACGCAGTGAGAAGCAGCAGAAAAGCATAAACAAGAAAAACAATATAGTACAACGTCTGTAAATGGAACCTAATAAAAGCAAAAGAAGGAATAAACGAAGTAACTACCAAAATCAAGGGCACACCAATAAGAAATAAAACAAACAAAGAAGGTATAAAATAAGCAATACGGCGAGATGTTTTGGGGAGGACTCTAGCAAAATAGCCGCGGTGAAGACCATAAGCCCCGTTTTGCTTCAAATGAGGAATAAATAAAGGGCGGCGGTGATGGTAAACAACTATGTCAGGATCATAGACGATCTTTTTACCCAAATCGTGAACGAGGTCCAAACACAATTTAGTATCCTCACCCGGCCAAAAATGGGAATCGTAACCACCAACAGCTTCGTAATCACTGCGCCGGATAATAAGATTCATAGAAGGATAATCATCAACTGCCCTCTTTTCCTGGGGAATAAAACGGTGGGTAACATTCCCTCCGCCCAGCAGAGAAGCAGATACCCATCCTCCTGCTTTTTGCCAAAACGAATTGTCTGGCGGAGTTACACCAGGACCGCAGACACCAGCAATATTTTCATCCTCGAAATAAGGTACTGCATTTTTAAGCCAATCTTTCCGCGGATAAGCATCGTCATCAATAAACGCCACTATTTCACCCTCAGAATGTTTAACACCCATATCTCGCTTATCTGCAGGTCCTACACTGCCGGTAGGAATTATCTTAACCTTGTCTCCAAAGTCATCTCCAAAATCTTTGTTGGGAAGAACAATAACTTCAAAGTTAGGATAATCTAGCTCCAAGATACGAGGCACGTGCTCACGTATATAATCATTAATCTCTTTAACTGGGATAATAATTGAAACCTTTTTCATAGCTGAACCAAAAACACTTTCGCTCAAACGTATAACAAGCAATCATGGGTGAAAACTATACCAAACCTCTCAACTGTGTGAAAAAATATTACCGGCGAAAAAGTTAATTACTAGATCCATACGAGATACTGGATAATTTTCCACCATGTATTGGCGCTCCTCTTCACTCAAATCATAATACCCGAGAACTTTCAAACGATAAAAAACCGCCAAGGTGTCAGATAAAGTATTAACCAAAGACTGACCACTAACCGCAGTGCTATATCGTAAGTTCAGTTTTACCGGAACCTCTTTTATCCTCATCCCGTAATGCTGGGCAAGAGCAAGGACTTCAATATCAAAAGCGTATCGCTTAACCATAACCAAAGGAACAATTTTTTCTAGTGCTTTACGCTTAAATGCTTTAATCCCCACTTGGGTATCAGTTACACCTAGGTTAAACAGCAACCGGACTAAAAGCTGAGCTCCAAAACTAACCAGCCGCCTGTGCCAAGGGTAGTGAACTTCTGATCTAGGATGCCTTTTAGAACCAATAATCATATCCGCATCTGAATCTATTAAAGCAGCGAAGGTATCCAAAATTTGCGAGGGAGGAAAATCCAAACCGGCATCGAAAAACAGCACGTACTGACCCAAACAGCGCTCAAACCCAAACTTAAGGGCAGATCCTTTACCTCGATTATTAGCATAAGTCAAAACTTTGATTTGGGCACCGTTATCTAAATTCTTAGCAACTTCGTAGGTCCGGTCAGAGCTACCGTCATTAACAATTAACAGCTCGTAGCCCAGTTCTGTGTTGTCAAGAAATCGAACCAGCTCATTAATCGTTTTCCCTATCGTTTTCTCTTCGTTAAAAGCAGGAACAATAATTGAAACCATAATATCTTGACCCGGGATCCGCTATAAATCCTCTGTTTAACAGGGGACAGCCCCCGAATCGTTTTTCAACATCGAATACTTTCTCCAGTACTGGAATCCAAGTAAAGTTAACGCCAACAGCATTACTCCAATATTAATAAATAATACCTGCCCAAGCGAATGGTGAAAAAACCAGACTAAAATCGCCTGCAAAGCAGCCAGCGACAGTAAAGCAGGACCCATTGAAAAATCGTGAACAGATAAGAAAAACTGAGCAAAAAGAGTAACCAAAGAATAAATAGCCATAAACAGACCAAACCACCCCAGTATTGGCACAGCAGGTAAATAAGCAGCACCAAAAAAAGTGCCCACCAGCAATCTGGGCACTACAAAATAAGCACAGCTCCCAACAAAAGCACCAACACCAACAAGCATAAAAGCAGTTCTAAAGGTTTTTACAAAATTCTTACCGTTTTCGTATTTATCGGAAACCAAAGGAAACATAACTACCACAATAGAGTTAAGACCAAAATAGATAATACGAGCCAAAGTAGCTGCAGAACTATAAATACCCGCATCTGTGGGAGGGAAAAAGTGCTTTACTAAAATAACGTCAGCTGTGTAGTAAGCGGTCAATGCAAGTAGAAAAATCACAGTAGGACCTAAATATTCACGAACATCCTCGGAACGAAACAAACTAGTCCCATCACCAAACTTTAAATACTTTGAAAGAAATACAAAAGATAACAATAAAGAAATAAAACTTGAAACAACAAGAGCTCCAACAGCACCCCAAACCCCCCAACCAATACCTACCAATACAATACCTAAAACCAGCTTAATTACAGGATTAAGAAAAGAAATAGCAGAAAATGGCACAAACATAAGCAGTCCGCGCAAATAGCCGCGAGGAGTAGAACCCAGCAGCGAAAAAAGAGCATGGACTGCAAACAATACTAAAATTGCTGGTTCCAAAATATTCAAAAAATTAGCTAATCCAACACGTCCTAAAACAGCAGAGACCAGCAGAAAAATTCCCAAGTAACCCACCAGCTTAAGCAACCAGATCAAGGATGCGCTTATTGCTTCAGTATCATTAGCAGCTTTGTACTTAGAAGCAAACTTAGTTCCAGCTGTAAGCAAAACACTACCGGGGACACTTACTAAATAAAGAAGAGACAAAAGCGCTACTAAAATACCGTAATCTGCTGGCGACAGCATCCTGCCCATAACCAAGTGATAAAGGTAGTTAAAAAAACTGCCACCTAGAGATCCCACCAAGACAATTACTGATCCACGTAAAAGTCTGGATTTAGCTAATACAACTTTCTGTAGAAATCTCATTTAGCAGATACAGTATACCGCATTAATTTATGGTTTTACACACAACCACTGTAGGACAAACATCTACGTAAACAGGGACAAATTTCTTCTGAAAACTGCATACATTTTCTAACCAAGCAGTAAAGCAATCAGAAAAAGAACGCTGACTAAAAACCAAATAATCTAAACGATTTGAGCTGAGCTTACTGGACCAAGACTCTGGGTTACAACTGTCAATATTTATTCCTAAAGACTGATACCTGTAGCAGTCAGTCTCTGCTTGTGAACAAGTTCTGATATAGGGAACGTTCCCGCCGTAATCGCCAACAATTTTACCAACCCCTCCCAGCGATGAATTTTCAGGTATATTGTCGGCTATCCAGCAGCTTGCCTGCGTACGAGTATCATCAACCACCAATTTTTGGTAATCTAGCAAAATATTTTGGTAAACAGGGATAGCTAAAAGAAAAACTAAGAATATTGCCATAATTATGTGCTGGTTAACTCTGTCTCTAAAGACAAGAAACAGCTGCGCAGCAAACAGGGATTCAAAAAGATACATTGGCAACATGTATTGAGATCGAGGCCGCCACCAACTTCCAAGGTAAAGAAAATAAAGTGTTGGAAAAATAAGCATCACCAAAGAAAGCTTACGCTGCAATTTTTCACCCCGAACAGATTTGTAAACAAAGAGCAGATAACCACCAACTATCAACAATCCCAGCGGCAGTCCCCATGCACGCAAGAAAACACTTTCAAAAAGCCACCACCACTTGTTTCCCGGCGCAGCGCGGTCAAAAGTCCACAAAAATCCATGAACATCGTCCTTCTGCCAAAAGGTACCCCAATCCAAAATTGCGTAAGGTGTACCCGCTAAAAACGCTAAAAGTGAGACTCCAGCTGATCCAGCTAATTTTTTAATCTTATTTTGCCAACTGTCTGTACTTAAAAAAGAAGCTGCAACAATTACTAAACACAGCAAACCAGCATTATACTTAGTAGATGTAGCCAAGCCCAGAAAAAGACCGGCCAGCAAATAATTTTTCCACTGCGGATTATCTAAAATTCTAACTGCAAAGAAAAGCCCCACAGCAAAGAAAAAAGTCATACCTACGTCTAGTGTCGCAATTTGAGAATTAATAACGTGGTTAGAATTCACTGCTAAAAACAGAGCGGCAAAAAGTCCTGTGGACTCACTAAAAAATTTCTTACCAATGCGGTAAACAAGGTAAACTGTTGCTGTACCTAAAGTAGCAGTTAGCAGGCGGGCTAGAAAATAAAAAGGTAAAGGATCACTATTCCAGAAAAAGGGGAGGAGACGACGCATCGTTTCTACACCAAAAGTCAACTGGAACGGAACTCTAAATTTAATAAATAACCAAAAAAGAGAAAAATTAATGTAGCGGTAAAGAGAAGGCCAATCAAAATAATGCGGATTAAAATCCCCAAAACGCATTCCTAAGGCAGAACGCACCAACGCACTCTCATCGTTATTTAACGTAAACGGAAAACCCCAGGTTACACCTAAACCACGAAACAAAAAAGCAACTATCAGAACTACAATCAATGCCCAATTATCGGATAACGCTTTTTTCAATTTCATCTAGATACGTCCTCACGTCTATAAACCCCAAGCAAATTATAGTTACCCACCTTGATAATCTTCTCTAAACCATAGCCTTCATAATTTCTATTTGCAGAACGGATCCAATAATCTTCTGGAACATCATAATCAGCACCCAAATCATGAGTTGTTCCCTGAAAAAAAGGTTTGAAAGACCGGTCATCGAAAACGCCAACAGTCAACTCTTGGGCACTTTCTTTACTGTTCAAATAATCAGCACCCTTTTTATAGCCTTCTCCCCACCAATAATCAGCATCAAATCGCATTCCCATTTGTGCTCCACCAAAAAGAGGTGAAAAATAGAAACCGTAATCGGGGTGGAGGGGAATAAATGTAATAAGCCGAACAGCAAATAGCGAGACGAGGAGGTGAGGGAGAAAGCGCTGTACTTTTAGTCTATTTAATAATTGCGATATACCATAGCCAGCAAAAACGCAGACAATAGGAATCACAGGCAAAATATAACGGTCCAACTTCTTTGCAGGGATAGAAAGCATCACAATAAAAAGCAAAGAGTACAAAAAGAAATAAAGAAGGTTCAAATTGTGACGACCGCTGCCTCTACGCAGCACTTTCCAAAATTTACTAACTGCCCACCCAATACCCAAAATTCCGAACAACAAGGTTACTGGAGTCAAACGCAGAGCTAAAACCAAAGGATAATAATACCATGCAGGACTATAAGTCGTTTCCCCAAAAATAACATGGCGGCTGGAAGCGTAAAACCCAATCTCTGTTGCCTGCGCCTCTATAGCAAGATTTGAAAAATAAAGCTTCAAGGACTGGAGAGGCTGCGTCCACATTGCGGGCCAAAGGATAACAAAGATAACTGCAACAACAGCAAACCAGATAAGGAAAGGAAGAACTATTTTTTGTGCAAAAAAAGCACCGCATTCAGTTACCCGTAATCCGCTACCCGAATTTCTAAATAGCAAGTTCTGAATAAAAGATAACAAGAGAACAAGTACTGCATAAGGTATTAAGAACAACGCGGTGCTTTTTGTCAGCAGCGCCAACCCCGCAAAAACACCTGCCGCCAACAGGGTCCAGCCTTGCCCAAGGTCCAACCCTATGACAGGTCCAACCTTGGTTGAGGTTGGACTTTGGTTTAAATACAACAGCAGGGATAAAGCAGAACTTACCATAAAAGAGGTTAGCAATGCATCTAAGTGGAACACGCGGGAATGGGCAATAAAAAAAGGTTCCAATGCTAAAACGAAAGCGGCGATTAAAGCCACCTGTTTGCTTAAAAGCTTTGAAACTGCCCAATAAAAAAAGACAACAAAAAGTGAGGTAATCAAAACAATTGGCAGCTTTTGCGCAAAATGAGTCCAAAGGTAAACTAACCGTGTATCCGGCGCTGTCACACCATTAATAAAATAATAAATGCCGCGGAAAACTTTCATTGCCAAACCGCCCATCCACATCAAAGTAACACCGGGATGGTAAGTAACAGCCATATCTCCAAAGCGACGCGCGAAAAATAGACCAATGAAGTTATATGTCCGTTCTTTCCATGCAGAAGCATCAATATTAATTACATCAAACCCAAGTTCGTAAATGCGGAAAGAAAAAGCAAGAAGGAAAAAAAAGAGGTACGGAAGAATATATTTAAAACGCTTGCCCAGCTTCATGGCCTAATTGTAAAGGGAATTGCCACGCTTTGTCCACCGCAAGCAGTCTCCTCCTTCGCTCACACCCTCCTACGCTAAAGCTACGGAGGGTTATGCATCTGTAAAACGTAGCTTCGCTACGTCAACAGCTGCATAATAAAACCGAGCAGGTCACAGATACAAGTGACTGCTCGGTTGCAAACTGAACTTACGGTACGTGGACAGGTTGGAGAACGCTGGCAGGACAAGGCATAAATGCGCCGCCTTCCAGATGCACAATAACTTCCTTGTCGTCAACCCTGCCGGTTACAACACAAAGCTGTCCTTCTCTAGCCCTAATATCGTCAGCCGAAGTCATCTGGTAGCCGCCGGGATTCCACGAATAGACATCCTTAAACTGGGCAATTCGATTCTTCTTCAGCTTGGCCCCCTCAATAACCTCAACATCAGCCGGCGAAACTTTCAATAATGCATCAGGATGGTAGAAACAAGAATGTCCATCAACACCAAACACATTAACAGACACTCCCTGAGGATCAATTACATATCCTGTAACTCCTTCAGGAACTGTTACCAACGAAC
>CAYVIL010000015.1:9918-15365 GCA_964451675.1 uncultured Candidatus Saccharibacteria bacterium | reverse complement strand
ATATTAAGATATTAAGATATTAAGATATTACGATACTAAGATATTACGATATTACGATATTAAGATATTACGATATTAAGATATTACGATATTAAGATACTAAGATATTAAGAAATTGATAAATCAGAAGCCCTTGTAAGTAATCCACTTCAAAAGCCACTACAAACAAGTAAAATTCAAAAGAATCGGAGACATTGCTGTAGTAGCGAACTTTAGTTCGCGATACTATAATTAAGACATGGTCACAAAAAAACAGAAAATTGGCGAGATTGGTGAGGAAATTGCAGTTAAATATCTCAAGAAGCACGGTTATAAAATAAAGGAGCAAAACTGGCGGTCAAACCGTTGGGGTGAAATTGATATAATTGCAACCCAAGCAGATTACCTAGTTTTTGTTGAAGTAAAAACAAGAACAACACAGGAATTTGGTGCCCCGCACTGCGCAGTCACCTACAACAAACTGAAAAATTTAAAAAAAGCAGCTAAATATTATATCTGTACCTATAAAAAAATACCGCAGGCATACAGAATCGACGTGGTTGGAATATACCTACCAAACAACAAGAGCCAACCAGTTATCAAACTCTACAAAAATGTCCAGTTGCAAACCTAGAAATTAGCGGAGTACAGATTTAGGATCTCTTTACTTTTTTTATCACCACAAAAGTTCTAAAAACCAACATACCTAATATTAGTAACTCTGATAACCATGTAATTACAGCAGAAGCATAAAAGCCATATTTCGGAATAAAAATTAAATTCGCCAACAAATTAAAAACAGCTCCCACACCGTAAAATATTGGTAGTACATTTTGTTCCCCTAATGTAATTAACAGCCATAAAAACAACGCGGACAAATAAAAAATCGGCATGCCCAAAAACAGAAGGCGCATTGCCAAAATAGACTCAGAGAAACCGCTACCTCCGATAACTCTTATAGCTAAAGGAGCAAAAATAATACCACCTACACTTGCTATTAAACCAGCCAAAAACAAAAATACACCAGAAGTTTTCGTAGTTGCTAAGACTTTATCAATACCTTCTTTATGGTGGCGTACTAAAACAGGATAAACAGAGTTGGCAAAAAAAGTAGGTACCACCAGTGCAACTTCAAATATTTTATAACCAGCACCGTAAAGACCCACAGACTCCCTACTGGAAAGCAAAGAAAGTATCATTGTGTCTGCTTTGCTTAAAAAAACACTAAAAATGGTGGTAATACCTAAAGGAAGAGCAGCAATAAAAATGTTTTGCCAAAGCTTAAAATCTAAATGTGGTTCAAAATAAATATCCAAACGTTTAAGAAGTAAGTACGAAAACGCCACCATTACTCCCCCGCCGAAAACATAGCTGGAAGCAATTGCTAAAATCCCTTTCCCAGTATAAATTGCAATCAGCGAAATAACTAATGTTGTAATACTCCCTAAAACAGATGCTACAACCGACAAATCGTATCTGAGTTTAGTTTGAAACACTGCATTTGCAGAAGTGTATATTGCCTGTGTCAAAATAGTCCACAAACTAACTAAAATTCCTAATTTTACATATGAAGTGTAAGGAAAAAAAATAAGCAGGACACAGCCAAGAAAAATCAAACCTGCAGAGATTAAAGTACGAAGGCAAACCAGATTACCTAGATAGTAACTTATTTTTTCCTCTTCACCAGACAACGTTCTTACAACAATAGCATTAAGACCAAAATCAGCAACAATGTAAAACAGGGCCGCATACGCAAGCATTAAAGTTAAATCGCCGTAGCCATCAGGTCCAAATCGGCGGGTTACAATCATAGTAACCGCAGCAGTGGTCACCATAGTCGCTAGCTTTCCAATCAGCTGATAAGCTGTATTAGCAGCAACTCGATGTCTAGTAGTCACAAATGGTAGTTTATCATAAAAGAAAAAGCATCCTAACTCCAACACATTGCCTACGCAGCACTTTTTATGTAAAATAGTACTATATGAACGAATTTAATAAGCTAACTATCCCCCTTGTAATAACTTTATTTATCGTTATAGCCTTTATAAGTTTATTCAATTTGTATCCACAAATAACAAACTTTGTTTCTTCACTTGGATCCAAAAATCAGCAACCAACTGTACAGGGTTTAACTCCAATTACTTTAGATAGTGAAGAGCAGGAACCATTATCAGAAAGTAATTACATAGAAGTAGGAAGCTGCAAAGTTGTTGTAGAAGTTGCTGATACTGCAATAAAAAGGCATCAGGGCTTGTCGGGGAGAAAAAAACTTGATCCTGACTCAGGAATGCTTTTCATCCTTCCTCAACCCAAAATACAACCTTTTTGGATGCTAAACATGCAATTTCCACTTGATTTTGTTTGGATTCGGGACAATAAAATAGTTGGTGTACATGAAAATGTATCTACACCAGAAGAGGCAGGGCGGACAATAACAGTAGAACCTGCAGAACCTGTTAACTACGTACTGGAGCTAAACGCTGGAAAAGTACATCAATGTGGTATTGAAGCAGGCCAGCTGACAAAAATATCTATAGAATAAGAATAACTGCAAAAAAACCCCTGTTAAAGCGAAATATATAATATTGCTAACTTTAAAAGAAGTAACCGTATGCTAAAATACACAGTAAGCAGGCGCGTGTAGCTCAGTTGGCCAGAGCGCTACAGTCACATTGTAGAGGTCCCTGGTTCAAGTCCAGGCACGCGCACCACTCCCTCAGAATGAGGCAAGGCACTAAAACTTTGTTATTCTTTTCCTATTGCTCAGCATCCCGTTCTGCTGTAGAATATATTCGCCATGGTTAAAAAAATCTTTAGCGGACTATTAAGCTTTTTAACAGATATTTTAGAAACTTCACTTTTTGCTATTGCTATATTTGTAGTTGTATATGCATTTCTAATTCAACCACACAGAGTCCGCGGAGACTCCATGGATCCTACACTTCTGGATGGCCAGTTACTACTTACAGATAAGCTTAGCTATCGTCTCGAAACTCCACAACGTGGGGATATAGTAGTATTTAAATATCCAGATGCACCTCAATATGAATATATTAAAAGGATAATTGGATTACCTGGTGAAATGCTTGAAATAAAAGACAGCAATTTAGTTATCTACAGCCAAGATCACCCAAACGGATTAGTTTTACGCGAGCCATATCTACCATCAACCACATTAACTATGGGAAATAAAGCAATTTTAGGAAATAGCAAAGTGTCAATACCCCCAGATAAATATGTTGTCCTAGGCGATAACCGAGGGCAAAGTTCAGACTCGAGAACTTGGGGCTTTGTACCGAAGAAAAATATTGTAGGAAAGGCGTGGGTGGTTTACTGGCCACCAGAAAATCTGTCATTTGTTGCTCGCGCCGAATACTAGCTTAAATATAGTAAAAGATTCGTAACTTTCCACAACTTAGATAAATTCGGGATGCGTAAAAAAGCTACTAAACATTAAAGCTAAATTTCAAAAAAAGTATTTCAACCATTCTCTGTCCAAAAATGAACACTGAAAAAAAAACAGCAATTGTTAATAACAATAACGAGGTTACCCCTACTCCTAAACAGGTAAAAGAAAAGTTTAGTAAAGCAGAGCTGCAGGAAATATCTCTGGATCAATTAGCTCCTAACCCGCACCAGCCACGCTCTTCAATAGATCCAAAATCACTAATGGAACTAACTGCATCAATTCGGCAGCACGGTGTCTTAGAACCCATATTAGTGGCAGAAACAGATTCTGGATATAAAATTATTGCTGGCGAACGCCGCTACCGCGCTTCAAAAGTGGCAGGACTAACAACCATTCCCGCCCTAGTCAAAGACACCACCCCTAAAGAAATGCTTCTTTACGGGCTTATAGAAAACCTACATCGCAAAGACCTTAATATTATGGAAAAAGCACATTCTTACCAAAAAATGGTAGAAGAGTTCGGCTTTACTCATAAAGAAATAGGCGAACAGCTGGGTTTAAGTCGTGCAACTGTTACACAAGCTCTTAGACTTCTTAGTTTACCAGAGGAGGTAAGGAACGGATTAGCCCAAGAAAAAATTACAGAAGCTCACGGACGCGCTCTGTTAATGCTTAAAGATTACCCCGAGCAGTGCAAAAATTTATATCAAGAAGTTATTGAAAAATCGCTATCTTCAACAGTAACAACAAAAAAAGCGCGTGAGATGCTTTCTGGTAAAAAAATGGCCAAGAAAGCGCCTAAATCAACCAGAATTAGAGTGGATGCGGAGACCCGCGGTATGGAAAGAATGCTAAAAGAAGAATTAGAGTTAGAAGATATAACACTCAAGAGAACTAAAAGCGGCTCAGGCGAACTAGTAGTGAAATTTTCCACGGATGAAGAGCTGAAAAGAATCTTTCAAAGAATTACTGCTAGCTAATTGGAAAAATCCTAAGCACTAATTCCTAAATTCTAAACAAATACAAAATTCAAAACCCTAAACGGCGAAATCTACTTGCTCTTCTCAAGTATCGAACCGAAAATTTTCATTAATTCTGTAGCCTCTTGTAGAAGCGTCTCTCTTTCTTTTTCAGCAGATTTATTACCAGCTGTATCTATTAGCTGCTACCAATAACGGCTCTCTTTTGCTTCTTTACGGCATATTTTTATCCTGTAAATAAAATCCTTCTTGCTTAAAGCTTCATTAGCCTCAATATAATTAGCTTCGGTCGAGCCGGACGATCGTACTAATTACCTGCAATCGCTGATATTACTTAATGTTTCCGGAACCGTTTTTATAAAACACCTAACTTGCTGCGAAAATGCTATTGTTCGGTCTTCAAGATCATACTGTATTAGGATTTAGAATTTGAAAGGCATTGATGTATTTATTAGAAATTAGAAATTGTTTTAACCCTTGGTTGAAACATTACCATCCTCTACTCGCTCCACCCCCACCACTACTACCACCACCAAACCCGCCAAATCCTCCACCACCTGAGGAACTACTGGAAGAAAAACCGCCCCGGCTGCTAAAAAAAGACGTAGGTAACCCTTTACTCTTTCGTTCCCGATAAGTGCGAGAAAGAATAAAATCCAGCAGCACTCCAAAAGCTGCGAGACCAACAGCAGTAAAAATACCCAAAAGCAGCGAACTAACAATCAGTCCAATAACTACACCCAAAATAGAGCCAATAACTCCGCCAGCCCAGAAACTTTTGGTTCTGGCAAGGAAGCTTGAAGTATAAATAAAAACTATAAAAGGCAAAAGCAGAAGAGCCTGATAGGGATAATTGTCTACAGCAGTATCTGATTGTGGTTGCGGACTTCCTGTATCAGGGACAGAATATTGCTTATTACTAACTGCCTCTATAATTGAAGCAGTGCCTTGCACAATACCAGCGCTGTAATTATCGTTCTTAAAGTAAGGTAAAACACTGTTGTCCAAAATTCTGCCAGCTTGCGCATCAGTTAACTGCGGTTCCAAACCATAGCCAACTTCAATACGCGCTTTCCTAT
>CAYVIL010000015.1:0-9908 GCA_964451675.1 uncultured Candidatus Saccharibacteria bacterium | reverse complement strand
ATTGACAGCAACTAAAAATAAAACACCGTTATCTTGGCCCTCTTTACCAACCCCCCAACTTTCAAATAAGCCAACAGCATAATCTTCAACAGTTGTTCCTTGTAGCGAATCAACTGTTACCACTGCTATTTCTATAGAGGTATCTTTTTCAACTTGGTTAAGTATTTGTTCAAGCTGCTGTTGCTCGCGGTCTTCAATCACACCAGCAAAATCATTAACATACCTTTCTGGCTGGGGAAAGGATAAAGCAAAAACATTGGCAGTAAGAACAACACCAAGTACTGCTGTTAATAAAACAGGTAATTTGCGTTTAAATATCATATAAACAAAGTACCATTAACTGGTAAATATTTACATAACCTAGCTATGTAAAAATAACTAGTTTTGGGTTTTTACAACTCCACTTCCGGTACGATTTCTGCGCCTTCAGCAGCCTCAAACAGGCTGTAAGAATCAAAGCCAAACATAGAGGCAATAACACTTCCCGGGAACTTCTTAATTGTTGTATTATAATCGCGGACAAGCTCGTTATAGCGCTGGCGCTCAACAGCTATCCTATTTTCTGTCCCTGCTAATTCATCCATTAAACCAATTACTGTTTGGTCTGACTTTAGGTCTGGGTAATTCTCAACAATTACCAACAACCGCCCTAAAGAGCTTTCAAGTTGGCTTGCTGCTTCTGCTTTTTCATCTACAGTTTTTGCGCCTGCGTAGCGTGTCCTTGCTTCCGCAATAACACCAAAAACTTCCTGTTCCTGTTCAAAAAAACCGCGCACAGAATTAACTAAATTTGGAATTAAATCAAATCGCCGCTGGTACTGGTTTTCAACCTGTGCCCATTGGGCTTCAATAGCCTGGGTCTGCGCCACCAAATTGTTGTAAAAACTGATGAAATAAAAAGCAACCACGACAGCACCAACAATAATAAGCAGTAATCCTGGTAATAACTTCACTTAAAACTTCACCTCCATTCGGTAAATCCACTAAACCTGAATTTATATTGGTAATTCTAACACAAAAAAAATAGCTGGATACAATTATGGGGATTAAAATGAGACGGGCAGCGGGTGCGAAATCTAGATCTCTCGCGAGATTCAGCTAATCTAGATTCCTACACACACTGCCCTATGCGGTCTACCCAGTGCAGAGTACGTTCTTCAACCTCCGCCCTGGGCGTATTTCCGGCTGCCAGTCAGAGCACCAGTCATCGATCTCTTGCTCAACCGTCCGGAAGATCTGATGGGACACCGTCGAGTGATCGCCGATGGCGTCTCCCGTACGCTTCTGTTGCAATAATGTTGAGAAAGAAGCCAGCGCGACGAGTACAACCAGTGCAACCACCAAAACAGGGGTGCCTCCATGCTTGAACATCGTGTTCCTCCTTTTAAATACCTTTCTTTCGGTCTTTTAGAGTGCCTACAGTTACTAATTGTCTTTCCTTTTTCCCCTATTATAAGTCTACCACACATGCGCGTGTTATTCAACTGTCTTTAAGTGTATCTTCCCGTAGTTAAAGGCAAAAATCACATGTAAAAATTAGCGTAACTATAGTAATAATTACGCGCTCTAGACGTCTAGCAAGTCTATTTTTTGAAGAATGGCGGTTTTGTGTTAGTGTAACTTGAAGAATAGATATAGGGCCTATTAAAAAGGGAGAAGACCATGCCCACTATAGTAATTGCGGATAAAAAACCAATTAGGCAGGAGGGACTAGCCTGAATTAGTAATCAAAAAACAGGCTACTCTGTTCTTAGGGAAAGTTCCGGGCTTTTTTTTTATTTATCACCAAAATAATATTTGTGATCTTTTATCTCATCCGGTAAGTAACTTTCATCTGAATATTCTTCATAACCTTCACCATAACCTAATTTATCCATTAACTTGGTCACTGCATTACGTAATTTCATTGGGATCGGTAAGTTGCCGGTGCTTTTTACTTCCGACTGTGCAGCACGTAGAGCGTCGTACGAAGAACGATCTTTAGGCGATTTAGCCAAATAAACAACACCGTGAGCAAGATTGATTGCACACTCCGGCAAGCCAATAGTTTCACAAGCTCTAAATACTTCGTTGGCAACTACCAATGCTGTTGGCTGCGCCATACCAATATCTTCGGAGGAAAAAATTACCATTCTACGAGCAATAAACAAAGGATCTTCCCCACCCTCCAGCATCCTTGCCAAGTAGTAAAGTGCTGCATCAACATCGGAACTACGCATAGATTTAATAAAAGCGGAAATTGTATTGTAATGTTCTTCCCCTTTTTGGTCGTAGGATAGTGCTTTGTGCTGAAGAGCTTCTTTAATATCATCAATCTCAATTTTTTTAGCAGTTCCCCCTTTCAGTTGTACCGCAACTTCCAAACCGTTAAGTGCTACCCGCGCATCTCCGTTAGCAGCTTTTACCAAAAGATCTAAAGCTTCCTCACTAAGCTCAATATCCAGCTCACCAAAGCCTTTTTTCTTGTCACTGATTGCGTTAGTCACAATCTCTTTAATCTGATCCTCTGTCAACTTTTTAAGCACTAACACGCGAGAACGCGATAACAGCGGGCTAATAATTCTAAAAGAGGGATTTTCTGTAGTTGCCCCAATCAGTATAATTGTTCCTCTTTCCACATGCGGTAAAAATGCATCCTGCTGAGCTTTGGTAAAGCGGTGAAGCTCATCAATAAATAAAATAGTTTTCTTGTTGTAAAGCTTCAATCTTTCCTCTGCTTCCTTAACCACTTTGCGTACATCGGAAACACTGGATTCAACCGCGGAAAACTCAACAAAATTAGCATCTGTTTCATTAGCAATAATCCTCGCAAGAGTAGTTTTACCAGAACCAGGCGGACCCCAAAACATTAACGAAGGAACCTGATCAGATTTGATCAGTTTGCGCAGTATTTTACCCTCGCCTACCAAATGTTCCTGGCCCACAAAACCAGAGAGGTTTCCGGGCCGGATTCGATCTGCTAAAGGCACTGTATTTTTTGCCATAATTTAACTATAAATAACCAAGAGCAATTTAGCAAACAAAAAGTTTGACAACGACCCTTTATCTCTATAAGATATCTAGATAGTCAACTAAATAAGGAGAGTGATACTATGAGCGTTGCCGACAGCCCCGAAGCTTTTAGGCTTGCAGTAGTAATATATCTTTCGACTAAAACTGCTTACGGAAAACAGCTGGCACTTGAACTGCTTGCAGAAGTTTTTGAGGATTTTGATGCCAACGCTTTTATTCCCACAGCTCGAGAGCTAAATACTGATATGCAAACCAAGGTTTGGGTCAGCAAACTTGAGGAGATCGCACAGGATATATGTGGATAACGAACGTTCGCAAAATGCTTTGGTGAAGGGAATTCGAAATCTCTCTTTGCCAAAGCTTTTTTACTCTACAGCAACAGAAACCTTAGTCCGGCCATCGCGTTCTTTACCAAATTCAACTAGACCATCTTTAAGCGCATAGATAGTATGATCGCGCCCTAGCCCGACATTCTTTCCCGGTCTTATTTTCGTACCGCGCTGGCGGACAATAATCTGACCAATTTTTACTTGCTGACCACCAAACAACTTCACTCCCAAACGCTTCCCAGCAACATTGCTTTTCTGGTATGCTTTACTTGCCTGTGCCTTTTTATGTGCCATATATTAAACCTCCACTTAGTTAAATCCAAACTTCAAAATCGATTCTGCAACACATCATTTACCAGATGTTATTTTATCCACAGTTACAACGCTCAGTGGTTGACGGTGGGATTTGTTTCGGCGGTAGCGCGATTTGGACTTAAACCTCCGGACCGGAATTTTCTCACTTCTCGTATGCTCCAAAACTTTAAAGGTAACTTTTGTGTCCTTTACAGTTGGGGTACCAACAACAATATCGCCGTTTTGGACTAAAAGCAAAACATCTTCAACATCAAAACTGCTACCCTCCTCTGCATCAACGCGGCCCATAGTTAATTCCAGCCCCTCACCGACTTTATACTGGTGACCCTTATACTGTACAACTGCATAATCCATAGCCTGCTTATTGTACACATGCCATCCTAATTTTGCAAGGGAAAATTAACTTCCAATCCTGCTATTACACACCTTGCAACTATTGATCAAACCACCTTTTATTGAAAACTTGTCACTGGGGTAATCTCCGTCCTGCGCAAAGCTACAGACTGTACTAACCCAAGCAATGAAAAACTGACAACAAGTGAACTCCCCCCATAGGAAATAAAAGGCAGGGGTAAACCAGTAACCGGCAGAATACCTAAATTCATACCGATGTTGATTGTAACTTGGGCCAAGAATAAAAAGAAAGTACCCACACAAATCAGCATCCCGAAATCATCTTTGGAAGTTTTTGCTATTTTTAGCATTCGCCAAAGTAAAATAAAAAATAATACCAAAATAATACTTGCCCCAATAAATCCCCACTCCTCAGCTAAACTTGCAAAAATAAAATCTGTGTGGCGCTCTGGCAAAAACCTTAACTGACTTTGAGTACCTCTCCCAAAACCGCGGCCAAAAAGTTGCCCAGAACCTACTGCAATTAACGACTGAATAACATTGTACCCAGCGCCTAAAGGATCACTTTGAGGATTAAGAAAACTAAGAATACGGGATTTCTGGTAATCTTTCAAAATAAGCCATCCTAAAGGTAACCCTAATATAAGAGGAACAGATATTAGCATTAAATGGTAAATTTTAACGCTAGTAAACAGTGTCATCCCCCCCCAAATAAGAGTTAAAAGGAGACTGGATCCGACAGCAGGTTCAAAAAAAACCAAAAGAAAGGGAAATAATGTCATTAATAGTGACAATCCCAAAGTCCGCCAAGAGCTAATAAAAGAATAATCGGAAGTAAAAAATGAGGCTAAAGTAACTATAAGAATAAACTTAGCCAACTCAGCTGGCTGGAAATTAAAAGGTCCCCAACTAAGCCAACGGAGCGTACCTCTACTCACACGCCCCCAAACTAAAGTCACAACTAATATTAAGCAAATACAACCGTAAAAATACGGAGCTGTTTTCTTAAGGAATCTATAATTTACAAGTGCAAACACAAAATAAAAGACAAATCCGAGCAAAACAAAAAGCACTTGCTGTCTAGCCAAACCCGGACTTGCACTGAACAACGTCAAAATACCAAACGGAACCAAAAAAATTAAACACATAAAAGACAACCAGTCAAATTTGCGGCGATAGTTTTTGAGCTCCAAGGGTATTTCCATTTCTTGCTAATTCTAGCACATTGATCAAAAATGGATTCAGCATTCAACAACCAATGTCGGGGGTTAGGACAATAAATGGCAACTTTGAAAACAAAAAAAAGAGATTGCCCAGTTACATGTTGCATTGGGCAATCTCTACTGCTTACGTGCGCTCACTACCATCGTTCAGGAATTGACACACAAAAAAATATTTAGCAGAAGCTATTTTTTAGATTTCATCAAAAGATATAATACTAATACCAATTAATCATGCTACCATCTAAACATGAAACCGGAACAATTTGTCACAAACGTCGTTAAAGCGTACAAAGACGAAAAAGGAATTTTTTCAAAAAAGAATGCAGAAGATTCGCTCCCAAAAACGGCAACAGAAAAACAAAAAGCGCTGTTCCTTTTTTACGTCATTCAACTAGATTACGCAACTAAGTCACAAAGGCTATATGCGGGAGCTCAGAAGTTGTTTCAAGAAAAACCAGACTTCTTCTCACCCAACCTGATCCTACAAATCGGTGAGCACAACCTGAAACACAGGCTTAAAAAATATCTTATGCCCCGCTACATCAACGAAGCAGTAAAGCGCTACGTAACAAATTCGAAAAAATTAAGCACAGAATATAATAGTGATCCACGATTATTATTTCAAAAAGCAAATACAGCCAACCAAGCATTACAAAAAGTCCGCGAATTCCGCGGTTTTGGACCAAAAATTGGTAACTTTTTTGTTCGTACAATGGTAAATACCTTTAACTACAACTATCCCGATGTGGAAGACCTTTTACCTCCAGTAGATGTTCACGATGTCAGAATTGCCTATTTAATGGGCTATGTTAAAACTGACAAAATGATTGAAAAGAATATTAAAGAGGTTAAAAAACTCTGGTCGCGAGCCTGTAAAGATGCGGGAGTTAGCTGGTTAGTGTTTGATAAAGCACTTTGGCTCCTCGGCTCCGAGGGACAGCCGCAGTCAAAACAAGACATCCTTCAATTAATTGCGTAACAACAGGCTAAAGTAGACCCTCGCTCTACTTAACAGCGTTGTTACAACACGCAGAGTAGGGTGGTCTTTACCGAGGATCTGGGATAGAGAGATCGCAGGTAAAGTAAAAAAGCTGCCGGGAGACCTTTATCTTCCGACAGCATGTTCAAGCGCGACCTGCCTGCTTCTACCATCTTTCCAAAATCCAGTTGCGGAGATCTAACAAACCATAGCTTTCCGGATAGTTGCCAAACCTATGCACGAACTTATGACGAGTATCGTCATACCACCTGTTCCATGGCCGGTCAAGTAAAGCAATTTCCATACCTGCAAACTTCGGAGTGCTGATAGCGAATAAGTCATCAATCAGCTCTGCTTTGTCCTCAACAAAAATATCCGGCTTTAGCTGTTCAAGCATCCTACCTTTGAAAACTACCTCCTCTATTTCTCGCGGACGGAGAAAAATATGATCAGCTCTAATCAAAGGAAAATACTTTGCAAACCAGCGCACAGTCATCGCCTGCTTTAAATCCCATCGGCTGGTTAAAATACCGAATTCCATACCAAAACGGACAACGTCATTGACCAATTTTTGCGAACCGGGACAAGGCGGTGCATACATTACGTCATCCGCAAACAGCCACTGGGCCACTTGTATTTTTGACTGGCCAGTGTGCACCAAAGCGTATTGAAAAAGCGTATTCCAACCTATCCAATCTTCCATCGCCAAAGTATGGCCTAGTTGTTCAAGAACACGCTGGCGCATACTTGGCTGTGAATTGCACATACAACCGTCCATATCAGCAAGTACTGCCCCTCTCTTTTCCATTTCCTCTCCTCATATCTATTACTCTCTCCATTGATGAAACTCCCAATAGACATCAATAAAACGATTGCTAACCCATGCAACTGTTATATCAATAGTTGCAGGCTTTAATATGTAAGAATCTCCCATTGCTCCACAAATAGCTGTTGTGATTAGGAACCCGCGGTCGGGCCGACCTTGGACAATCTTTCGGTAACGAATCTCCGAATGCTGCTCAAGATAATCTCTAAGTGCGCTGGAGAAAAAGCGACAACATACACTACCGCAAAACCACCCGTAATTAATACAGCAATTCCTGAAGGCACTATCTCCAACTCAATTAAAGCAACAATAGCTAAAACACCTAACACAAGAACACAGATTAAAATACCGAAACCGCGTGAGAAAACCGCACTCCAATATTGCTGTACATCCTTCGTTTTCTCCCTCCTATCTAATACCGAAACAGCATTAGAAAATTACCACAAAATTAGGCTTCCTACCACGTATAAGTTTATCATCAATAACCTAGAAGATGACCGCTCGGTGATACTGTTCGTAATCAAGTAGTACGCAAGGTTTTTGTTTAAACAAATAAAGCTGGCCGGTTTAGATGGAAAAACCAACCAGCGAATACTTATAAGACCTTCATTAAAACTAGTTAACAGGATCCTTAATCCCCTCCACCCACCAGTAGATATCAATCGTGTTCTCACCTTTCCAAACAACTGCAACGTGAATCTTGATTGGATCGACTTCGGGACGGTAACGTTTTTCCGGCAATGACCCATACGAGTGGCGGAACACTAAACGACCAAGGTTAAGATTGGGCTTGCCCGGAACCAGATTTCTGTATTCAAACCCTTCTTCGCGCAGTAACGCTTGCAACAAGCGAGGAAACAACTTCGTTCTGTTTTTGGTAACTGCAACGTCATCAAGATGTCGACTTAACTTGTACAAAGGCTCTTCCCACTTATGCTGCAACCCCATCCTATCCGAGTGGGAAAGATAGGGCACCTGACAATCTTCAGAGTGCAAATATTTGTTAACTAAATATTCGTAGGTATTTGCTTCTCCTAACTCTCGTGCCTTTAAATGTAACCAGTAAAAGATAAACCCAAGGAACCCAAAAGTAAAAACAAGAAGTAAAACCACGCCCGGCCATTTGGGAAGCGACTGTTGAGAGTACGAGAAGACGCTTACTAACCCTAAAACAGCCACAAAAAGCAAAATTATAGTCCCAACCAAAAAAAAGCGCTCGCTCCGAGATTCCACTTTACCCAGTTTCTGCAGCATTGTTTAACCCCCTCCTTATTGCACACTGCCAGACTTCCTACCTAATCACAATATACCACAAAGCATGACTTCCTACCATATATAAGTCAATTATTGCGTAGAGATTGGAGGTTCGTTCAAGCTGTTTGTAAATAGCAGAGGTGGGAACGAGGAATCAAGAAATTACATCAACAGCAAAATCATCGCCGGGGCGGAGTTCTTGGGCAAGGGTTTCTTCGCAAATGTAATTGGCAAATTTTTCTACTGCGCGGTGGTTTTCATCTGTGTCCGAGTAAGTGGCAATAACTTGATCATCAAACGCTGTGCCTGCCTTGCGGCGGGCGCTCTGGATATTTCGCACCATTTCGCGGGCAAGTCCTTCAAGTCGCAGGTCTTCGGTTATTTTTGTATCCAGTTCAACAGCGAGAGGTCCTTTTTTATCAATAAATTCCACTTCTTTGACATTGAGTTCCTGCTTAATGATTTGGATATATTGTGTAGCACTTAAATTATTATCATTCTGATGCAAATCAGAATCCTGATTGCGCATTTCAGATTCCGGATCGAGTCCGGAATGACTATCGGAAGATTTGGAATGACTGACAATATTTTTTCCTCCTGCCTGGGGTTTTTCTCCGGCAGCCTCCGAGGCAGGGACAAGCCCTGCAACTACAGAACCTGAAACTGTTAACTTCGCCAGCGGTTGGCGAACCTTGATCTGTGCTTTGCTACGTTCCGCATGGCCTTTTTCGCAAATTTCGCGTACTGTTTCCATTTTTTTCAGCACTTCTTCATCTACCAAGTAATCGTGGTAGGTGGGCCATTTGGTTAGATGGACAGATTCGCAAACTCCGTATACGTCGGTTTTCTCGCCCTCGAGCCCATGAAGGTTGGACCTTCCGGAAGGTCCAACCTTTTCGGAAGTCGTCAAATGCTGGTAAAGTTCCTCCGCAGTGTAAGGAATATATATTGCAAGAATCTTAGATAGAATTAGCAAAACGCCATAAAGAGTACGGTACGCATTCATCTTATCTTCCCCATCAGGCACAGTAGGTCCAACCCGGTTGCGGATTCTGCGGATGTACCAAGTGGATAAATCATCAACGACAAATTTTTCAATTGCTTCTGCCGCACGGTGGTTTTGGTAGGTTTCCAGGCTTTCGTTTATTTCTTTAAGAAGAAGATTGTATTTGGATAAAAGCCAGCGGTCAATGACGGGCAGGTTGAAGGTATCTAGGGTAAACTGATGATATCCGATTGCTGATTCCCCTTCACCGTCGCCGCTCGAATTATCGTCATTCTGACGCAAGTCAGAATCCAGACTGCGCAACTCAGATTCCGGATCGAGTCCGGAATGACTATTAGACTTGGAATCTGCGGTGGCATTTGTCAGCCGCATCGCCACAGCAGGGTCAAATTGATCCAAATCAGCATACATTAAAAAGAATTTATAACTGTTCCAAAGAATATTAAAGAAACGCCGCTTAATATCTTCTGCAGGCCCGTAGCCAAAACGAAGATCCAAAGTCGGGTTTTGTTTTACATACATCCAGCGCATAACATCCACTCCCATCTTTTCCGCTGCATCATCAAACCAAATTGCATTGCCTTTTGATTTATGCATTTCCTCGCCGTGC
>CAYVIL010000014.1:0-15683 GCA_964451675.1 uncultured Candidatus Saccharibacteria bacterium | reverse complement strand
TGATGTTGAAGTCCTTTTTTTAGCGGGAAAATTTGCTTACAAAATCAAAGAGGTACCGGTGGTTTGGCAATACCATAAAACTACTCGGCTTAATTTAATAGCAAACTCTATTAAAATGTTAAGAGATGTTATAAAAGTGCGTCTTTACGACCTCCGCGGTCGCTACGAAAAGGAATGCCTTCTATAGCTATGCGCATCGTTACTGTCATCCCTACTTATAATGAGCGAGAAAATATTAAACCTCTTATTGAGGCGCTGGAAAATGAGTTCGCTGGCTATAATAAGCACGAGTGGTATATTTTAATAGTTGACGACAGCTCTCCCGACGGTACTGGCGAACTTGTTAGAGAATTAACTCAGAAGTATGATAATCTCCGCCTCTTGGGTGGGCATAAAGTTGGTTTAGGGTCTGCTTATCAACGGGGTATTACTTACGCTATCAAAAAGCTGCAGGCAGATGTAATTGCTTCTATGGATGCGGATTTATCGCACGATCCTTCTTATATTCCAAAACTTGTAGCAGAGATTGAAAACGGTTTTGATTTGGTAATGGGTTCTCGTTATATCAAGGGGGGGTCTATACCCAAAAGTTGGGGTATCCATCGTAAGATTTTAAGTTCTGTAGGCAACATAGTTGTCCGTTTGCTTTTAGAAATACCAGAGGTGCATGAATTCACAAACTCTTTGCGAGCTTTTCGCGTTAATTTGTACGAAAAAATGGATAAAGCTAAACTTGATTTTAAAGACAACACGTTTTTACCTGCGTTTATACACGAAGCCCACCGTCAGGGTGCAAAGATAAAAGAAATTCCTTTGGTTTTTAAAAGTCGTGTAAGTGGAGAATCAAAGATAGACGTTTTTACCTATACCCCTAATCTTATCAAGTACTGTTTACGGACAAGGTTTGGTTTGTAATTACTTTCGCCAAAGCAAATTTAGATATGCTGCTCAAATTCCAAGGTATATTTGGTTGTTTATATAAGACCTTAGATTATTATAATTGTTTATTTTTGATTCCTTCTGTTACCGCTTTAACCCTCTGGTATAATTGTTTTATAGTATGTTTATATGCCGTTGGTTTAAAGTTGTTATTCCTGTTTTACTTTTTACTTTTCTTTTTTTTACGGCCCGCCTCGCTTTTTGCAAAGTTAATGTAGCTGTTGATCTTGCCAATATTAATCTGGACCAAAGTTTACAGCCGGGTGGTTTTTATCCTTTGCCGCAGATAACTGTGATTAACTCAGGTGATGAGCAGGCCACTTTTGCTATTGAGGCAGCGGCTGTTGAGTTTCCTGGTGGTGTAAAAGTTGACGAACTCGCCGGCTGGTTCCGGTTCAATCCTTCCGCAGTTTCATTGGAACCCGGGGAGTCGGCAGATATCGAACCAACATTGTTTTTACCGCATTCTGCAGCAGCAGGCAAATATAATATCCGCTTTAGAGCAGCGCCAGTTAATTATTCAGGGACAGGGTTGACTATTGTTCCAGTTGCTGAAACCCGGCTCAAGTTCGAGGTTTTTTCTGTTGGTTTTTGGGATTCGTTCCGTACCTGTTTATTGAAATGGCTTGCTTCACACCAAGAAGCTTATTTACTTTTTTCCCTTTTGCTACTATCCGAAGCTGTGCTTATATTACGCAGGAATTTTCAGTTTAGTAATAATTCAACAAAGCCGGCTAACAAGTCGAAAACCACTTCTAGATACAAATTCGGGTGACTAATTTTCTACTTGTGTCTGCTGTTAGTCTGTTTTATTAACGGCAGGTGTTAATGCGCACCTTCGATTTTTTGTTTGTTGCAGTATAATTAAAATACGGCCAATGTGACGATTTGATATTTGGAAAGGCGGTGAATAAAATTTGCGCAGATATTATACAGTAGCTCTTATTACTCTTTGTGTTCTAGGTTTAGTTCCTTCTGGCACATATGCAGTTAGCAGTGTCAGTCCTGAAACGAAAGCGCCCCCAATTGAAAACAATGAAGATTTAAACAATCAAAACCAAACCGTAAATAAAGGTCAGGATTACCAAATACAGATTCAGGAAAAAACTGAAATTGGAGCTGGCGCTGGTAAAAAATCTGTTTTAGATCCCTTTTTGGGAGTGAACGCAGTAGAGTCGGCTGCCACGCAGGCCCAGTATCGTTCCAGTGATGTTGCAAAACAAGTGCAGAATCTTCTCTCGGCTCAGGGAGCGGCTGGTGGTATTGGTGAGCAAGTGAATGCTTTTGCACGGGAACAAAATATGATCCAGGAAAGAGTTCAGGTGAATTTACAGGAGATTGAGAAAAGATCGCATCTTCTCCGTTTGATAATCGGCCCCAATTACGGTGTAATGGAAGAGTTAAAAGGCCAGTTAGAAAGTACGGAACAGCAATTAGATAAGTTGGAAGCACTGCGTAGTGATTTCCCAGCTACTGATCAATCAACAGTGACAGCATTGCAAATGGCTTTACAGTCGCAACAAGACGCACTTAAGGAAGTGATTTCCGCCCAGGAGGAAGCATTTAGTCTGTTTGGATGGTCAGTTAAAGCTTTCGTACGTATTTTTGGTGCGTAAACTGCAGTGTTCTTGTCAGAGCAGTAGAGCAGTGTTACTATACCATGTGTATTATTTATGGAGTTAAAGAACAGATTTATTATTCTTGCCGCAATTTTGCTTTTAGTTGTTATCTCAGCTGCCACCAGCTATTGGCTTTTGATTCAGCCTCGCCAATCTTCAAATTACCAGGCTGTTTTCTTATCTAATGGGCAGGTTTATTTTGGTAAACTCACCCGCAGACTTTTTGCCCCTGCTGTTTTAAACGATGTCTATTACTTAATACTGCGGCAACCTTTGCAGCAGCAGATGCGGGAAGAAAACCAGGAAGAGCAGCAGTCGGCTGGTTATACTTTAATAAAGCTTGGAAAAGAAATACACGGGCCCCGGGATGAAATGCGTATTAACCCGCGCCATATCCTTTTTGTTGAAGATTTGAATCCGGACGGGAAAGTAGTGCAGGCGATTATTCAGTACCAAGAAAATCCTCAGGAGTAGCTCTTGACTGTAGCTTGTTATGAACATTCTTTTTTTATCATCGCAGTACCTCCCGCATTTAGGGGGTGTAGAGGTTGTTGTTAAAAACCTGGCAAAAGAATTTGTCAGTAATGGACATAATGTTTTGGTAGTTACTGCTAGAGCACCGCGGCGTTTGTCACCGGCAGAGAAAATTGATGGTATTCCAGTTAGGCGTTTCTATTTAGGTTTACCAGATAGAATATCTCCCAGCTTTTTTGCCTTCCCCGTTTTTTTCCCATTAACCATTTTTAGGATTGTGCGGTTAATTAGAAAGAAGAAAATCGATATTTTGAATTTGCATTTTGCGGACAAAGCTGGTCTTTACGCTTTGTGTTTAAGCTACGTTACTAAACCGCGTTTGGTTATTAGTTTGCACGGGAATGATGTAGAAAAGTTTCCGGAAGAATCAATATTCTATCGCCAGCTGTTCCGTTTGCTTGTAAAAAGAGCGGATCTTGTTACCATTAATTCTGAATTTATTCGGAGAAAAGCTACTGGTCTTGCTCCCCGTTTACGCTCCAAAGGGCGGGTTTTAGGTAATGGGGTAGATCTGGAAGAAATTGAAAAGGCAGAACCCTACCAGAGTGATCATCCCTTTATTTTAGGGTTAGGGAGGCTAGTTCCCAAAAAAGGGTTTGATGTTTTAGTAAATGCGTTTGGCAATATTGCTGCTTCATTTCCAAATCACCAGTTGATTATTGCTGGTGACGGTCCAGAGCGAAGTAAACTAGAAAGTTTAATTGAAAAATTATCTTTAGAAAGAAAAGTAACCCTATTGGGTAGAGTAACGCATGAAAAAGCGCTCTCTTTGTTTAAAAGTTGTGATCTTTTTGTGCTCCCTTCCCGTAAAGAGCCGTTTGGTATTGTACTGCTGGAAGCAATGGCTGCTGGTGCCCCGATTGTGGCAACAGAAGTTGGTGGAGTAACGGAAATAATTAAGTCTGGATATAATGGCTTGCTTGTTAAATCAGATAATCCTGACCAATTAGCGGTTGAAATTAATAAAGTTTTGTCCGATGAATCAGTCAGAAAAAAGTTATCCGGTCATTGTTTGGATTTTGTTGATAATTTCAGTTGGCAACAAGTTGCTAAACGTTATATTGATCTGTTTGCTGCACTTGCGGAATAGGTACACAGATTTGTTTCCGGTGCGCAAAATGGTTGTATAATTGTCTCTATAGAATAAAACAATGAAAAAAAGTAATGGAAAATATACAGTTGCACACCTAGTTTCTGAATATTTAATTACCAATCATTCCTACATTTACGATCACCTTTTGGAAGATAAGCATTTTCGCAAAGTAGTTATTGCCCGCGGTTTGTTTCCGGGCAAGGAAAATTTCCCTTTTTCTCCTCTTCACGGATTTTTCCCCTGGTTTAGGCTATATCCTTATATAAATAAATATATTCCTACTGTGTTTGATTATGCTGCTGACAATTATTTTAAAAATTGGATTAGGAAAGAAAATGCAGATCTGCTCCACGCCCATTTTGGCTCTTTTGGCGCTAAACTTGTTGATTTAAAAAAAGATGTGGGTTTGCCAATGGTTGTCAGTTTTTACGGTGATGACGCTTCTTCCTACCCTGCCCGTCCGGAATGGGCGTCTTTGTATCAGCTTATGTTTAAATATGTTGAAGGGTTTATTGCTATATGTGATGATATGAAGCAGAAACTTGTTAGTTTTGGCTGCTCAGAGGAAAAAATTCACATTGCCCACGTAGCGACAGACTTGGAAAAGTATTCGTACAAAAAACGGGAGACTGAGAAAAAAGGCACAGAGGAAAAACCGGTTGAATATCTTATGGTGGCAACTTTTACAGAAAAGAAAGGTCACCGTATTTTAATTCCTGCGTTTGCGAATTTACTTAAGCAAAGACAGCACGCAAAATTAACTGTAATAGGGTTTGGCCCTCTTAAAGAGTCTATTAAGCAAATCGTGACTGATTACGGGCTGGATGAGAAAGTAACAATAATAGATACTGCAAACCATCCTGATTTCTTTTCTTTGTTTGTGGAAAATCTCCACAGTAAAGATATTTTTGTGCATCCTTCGCTAACAACTGAGGATGGGGATGCAGAAGGCACACCGACAGTAATAATGGCGGCATCTGCTGCAGGAATGCCGGTAATTTCCACTTGGCATGCAGGTATTCCAGAAGTTGTCGAGGATAAAGTAACTGGCTATTTGGTTGCGGAAAAGGATGTTAGTGCTTTGACTAAGCGGATGGTTATGTTGTATGATCAACCGGGATTGTGGAATAATATGGGATCTGCAGGCAGAAAAAAGATGGAAGAAGAGTTTTCCCGAAAAGCTCTTAATAACAGTTTGCAAAATATCTACACTTCTGTTTTGCAGAAAAAGGAGGGATCTAATGGCTGATTTACAGGGAAAAAGAATTCTGGTAACTGGAGGACTCGGTTTTATTGGCCGTAATCTGGTAGCACGTTTGCTGGATGAGGGGGCTGTAGTTACTATAGTGGACCGTGATTTTGTTGACGCGCGTGCGCTGAATAAGATTGGTGTGGGCTCCAACGGTAATCTTAGTTTTGTTATGGCAGATATTGGGGATGCAAAGGCGGCAAAAAACTATGTTCGGGACCAGGAGATTGTTTTTCACCTTGCTGGGCACTCCGGACCGGTCGGTAGCCTTGATGAGCCTTTTGTTAATTTGGATGTTAATTGCAGGGGCACACTCACTTTACTTGAGGCATTGCGGGATGTATCACCAGATTCACGTGTGGTTTTTCCCAGTTCTCGGTTGGTATACGGTATGCCGGAATATTTACCAGTGGATGAGAAACACCCGACCAGGCCGATTACTTTATACGGAATCCATAAGCTAGCTGTTGAAGGCTATCTTCGTGTTTATCTGCGTGAGTACGGTTTGGAAACAGCTGTCCTAAGAATAAGCAACCCTTTTGGACCGCATATACCTTCTCCGCACCATAAATACAATATTCTCAACTGGTTTATTTATCAGGCACTGCTGGATGATGAGCTGACTGTTTACGGTGATGGAAAACAAACGCGGGATTATCTGTATGTTGGTGACCTAGTTGAGGCGTTTGTTTTAGCGGCAACAGTACCGGGAGCGGTAGGTGAGATTTTTAACATTGGATCGGAACCAATCCGGTTTGTTGATATGGCTAATCTAGTTGTCGATGTAGTAGGTTCAGGTTCAGTTACCCACGTTGCTTGGCCGGAAGAATACAAGCGAGTGGAGACTGGCGACTGGGACTTTGATGAATCTAAGGCGAAGGAAATTCTCGGCTGGGCTCCGCAAGTAGGTTTGGTGGAAGGTGTCCGATTGACGCTAAAAGCTTTTGAAGATTCTCAATCAACTCTGGGCTCCCTTTTGCAGCTGTAGGTAGATATGAATTGCACATGCCGTATGAATGAAATTTCAGAAAAAGCTGTCATTGTTTTAATCTTAGCAATAAGCTTGCTAAGTAGAATATTGGCAGCTCCTTTTTTTTCAGATATCTCTGGTGGGGATTATTTTAATTTTCTTTTAATTACTAAACAGCTAGTTCAATTTAAAACCCCTTTTATTGCCAAACGTCTTCCTTTTTACCCACTGTTGTTGGTTCCAGGCCACTTAGGCGGGTTTCCAATTGTTTGGGGTAAGTTTATTGGTGTTGCATCTGGTTTAGCTCTTTTGGTGATTATCTACCTCTTAGGTAGAGAATTGAAAATAAAGAAACGGATTTTGTATTTAGCTTTGATTTTTACCTCGTTTCAATCCACTTTGTTTGTCTATTCATTACGTCCGCTAAGTCATACAGTTTTTACCTTGGAAGTTTTTACCGCCTTGTTGCTTTTTTACCGGCTACTAATTAAAGGTCCAACCTTACCTAGGGTTGGACCCTGGTGCAGGTTGGACCTTTTTCTAGGTCTGTTGCTAGGTGCAATGTCAATGACCAGGCATGAGGGTTTTCTTGTTGCTGCTGTGATTGCCCTTTCTTGGCTAGTAGCTGCTGTTTTTAAGTACCAGCGGAAACATTTTAAACATTTTGCAGTTCAATTGCTGTTAATTGCTGTTCCTTTGTTTTTAATAGTAATGCCGTATTTTGTAAGCAATTATTTGCGTTTCGGGAATTTTATCTATTCACCTTATGTTGAAGACCAGGGACTTAATACTGTTACTGATCCGGAGAGTTTGTTTGTGAACTTGGAAAAAGTTAAGTGGTTGATTCTCAATCTTTGGGGGGAAACCGGCTACTTTGCAATTAAAGGCGTTTTTGTACCTGCTGTTTTGATGTTACTTGCTTGGGTGTTGGTTAGAAATATCAAAGGCTCCGGCGTATTTGGAGCAATGCTAGTTTTACTATTTTGGTTGTATTTGGGTTTGCGAGGACCTTTTGAAGGGGTTTTGCCGTTGGTTTTTTTCTTTTTTAGCGGTGCTATGGTTGTAGGTGCAGTTAAGTTTGTTATTGATTTTAAGTGGTTGGGTGCTCCTGCTTTGTTAGTTTTAATAACCCAAACTGTTCTGATTTTGTTTATCCAGCCGTGGGCACGGCACTTGCAGCACACCTTTCCTTTTTGGGTACTTTTTCTAGCACTGGGGTTGGACTGGTTAATTATAAATAATTCGTCCGGCAAATTTGGTAAGGCTCGGTTTGCTATTCTTTTCTTTGCTGCTGTTGCTATTCTGTCAAACAATTACCAAGGTATTGGAGCAGGTGCAAAGAGTCATGAGTTAGGTGCTAGAAGGGAGAAGCCACTTATTCAGGCTGCTCAGTATTCACAGACTCTGGATGGCTTTATTGCTTACGGCTCTGATAGTAGCTATGTTCAATATTATGTTGCTGATAAAGGTATCTATTTTGCCAGTAATTTGGAAATACCGCCCATTAGTGACTCGCATAAACTGTCTGAGGAAGAACAGTGGGCATGGTTGCTGGATAAAAAGCCAAAATATGTTGTAACATATAGTGAGTGGGATGTTTTTTCTGTTATTGATAAGGAACCCTATTCTTTAAATTTTGATCTGGTTAAAAAATTCGAAAGTAGTGATGCTGGCGGTATATCCAAAGCGGCTGTTTATTTATTTAACTTGTCGGAATAGTTTATGATCAACATCATTCAAAATCGTCTTTTTTTTGTTTTTATAGCAATTCTTTTACTCGGATTTATTCTCCGTATAGCTTACGCAGCGCATCTACCTCTTAGTAATGATGAGGGCTCGTATCTTTATGATGGTCTTTTGCTATCACAAGGTAAATGGCCTTTTAATTACTCATTTTCCCGCTCACCTGTTTTAATGTTTTTAGTTGCTCCCACTATTGCTATTTTTGGTCGTAGCTATATTGCTGGTCGGATGATTTCAATTTTTGCTGGGTTAGCCAGTTCTGCTGTTTTATATTTGTTGGGTAAACGCTTGTTTAATAAGCGGGTTGGCTTTGCCGCCTTTGTAATGTTTGCGTTGTTAGCTCCAGCAGTTGTTCACACTAGTTATTTGCTAACTCAGCCGTTAGAAATTCTGCTGGTTCTTTTAGGTGTTTATTTTACTTGGTTGGGTATTGAAGGGAAGTACTACAAAACACGGTGGTGGTTTGCTGTCCCCGGGCTGTTTTTTGGGCTGGCAGTACTTACACGCGAGACAGCTGCTTTTTATCCCGTGGCAATGGTATTAGCAATTTTGCTGTTTTCCATATTCCGATTAACTGATAACGAATCACAGGTTGCTGCATTGATCAAAGGTATTTTTAGATCTTTTGTTATGGGTATTTCCTCTTTAACAGTTTGGGCTGGGGTGTGGGGTTTGATTGTCACCCAGGTTGGTTTTGATCGTATTAAAGCTGTGTTTTTAGCTATTACTTCTATGCATGATACAGGCGAATATTGGTCTTTTGGTTTTAAATTAAAAAAGAAGTGGGAAATTTTTTACGGAGCAAGATGGGAAAATTTTATTCTCTACGCCTTAACTGCTGTTTTTGCAGTTGTGTTAGTTTTAAAAATTGTTGAGATTTTTACGACCGAAAGTTATCCGAAGCGTACACGAAATAAGCAGTTTAGTTTTACTCTGTTTCCTAAATTACAAGATATATTTGACCGCGAAGGGGGATGGATTTTCTTTCTTATCTACGCTGCAGTTCCTGTATTGTTTTACGGAATTTATTATCGAAGAATGCAGCCCGAGTATTTGGCCGAATTTATGCCTCTTTTTGTGATGATGGCGGCGGTGGCGGTGGATTTCTTGACATTACGCGCGTCTAACCTTTTTCATTTTCAATTTTTTTCTTTTAGAGATGTGTTCTTTGGGGCAAGTTCTGAACAGAGTCATCCTGAACTCGGTTACCCTGAGCCATGTCATTCTAATGAAAATCAGAAACCTGATTCAGGATCAACATCTCGCGGATTCCGGTTCGAGCCCGGAATGACCTTAAAAAAATCTTGTGGTGCTTGCTTGGCGCTGTTTACGCTTTCATTGCTCTTCATCAACTATCGCTATATGTGGAAAAACCAGCACGGAGGGACTTTTGCCCCCGAAGCTTTGGCAGAAGCAGAAACTTTTGTCCGCGAAAATGTAGCAGAAGGCGAAGAAATTTTCACTGCTGCTGTTATTATTCCTTTCCTGGCTGACCGCCCATTAACATTTAAGATGTCCCGCCCGGTAATTTTTGGCTACCCGCATTTAGACCCTAATATTAGATACACATTGTTCCCCAACGATGAAGAAATACTTACATATTTGGAAGAGAAACCTGTTAATTGGGCAATTTTTGACCGCACAACCTGGGAAACTTTTTCCCGTGGCCATCCTGAGCTTGAGCAGTACTTAAAAGACAAGTATAGTATAATGCACACTATACCCAATAAAAGGACAGGTACTGTTCTTGAGATTGGTAGTAGGTACAGTGAATAAACAGATGAAAATTCTTGTTACTGGCGGAGCTGGATACATTGGCTCTGTAACAACCAAACTCCTGTTAGAAAAAGGTTGTGATGTTGTAGTGTTTGACAGTCTTGAATATGGACACCAGGAAGCAGTGGGTGATGCTTTTTTGGTTGTGGGGGATTTGCAGAGCAGGAAGGCAGTTTCCGCTCTTTTTGAGAGTAATAGTTTTGATGCTGTAATACATTTTGCTGCTTACACTTCTGTAAGCGAATCTGTTAAAAACCCTTCTAAATATTACAGAAACAATGTTTTTGGCAGTTTAAATTTGATTGATGAGGCAATTGCCTCCAGAGTTAAAAAAATTGTTTTTTCATCAACATCAGCGGTGTACGGTGAACCGGATTATTTACCTGTGGATGAAGAACATCCAACCCGCCCCGAAAGTCCCTATGGAGAATCTAAATTGGTTGTGGAAAGACTGCTGCAGTGGCAGGATAAAGCCCGCCGCTTAAAATCTGTTTCTTTACGTTACTTTAATGTTGCCGGAGCTTGGCCCGATGGTTCTATCGGTGATGCTAAGGAACCTTCCACTTTGTTAATCACTAATGCTGTTAAAGGTTCTTTAGGGCAGAGACCTTTTAAATTAACTTGTCCAGAAGTAGATACCCCTGACGAAACCCCGATACGGGATTATATTCATGTTTTAGATTTAGCCCGTGCCCATCTTTTAGCTTTAGATTATTTGGATGAAGGTGGGGACACCCAGATTATTAATTTAGGTACTGGTAAAGGTTATTCGGTAAAAGAGGTAATTGATGCTGTTAAAGAAGTAACTGGTGTGGAGTTTAAAGCGGGTCGCGCCGAACCTCGCGAAGGGGAAGAAGCGCAGAAATACGCATCCTTGGAAAAAGCCAAGCAGTTGTTAGGTTGGGAGCCGGAACTGGGTTTGGAAGATATGATCCGCTCAGCTTGGAAGTGGCATAAGTCTAACCCTAGCGGTTACGCGAGCTAGTTATGTATATTACTATCTTTATTAAAGCATCCCCTTCCTCAGGAGGATTAGAAACTCAGAACGAATTGTTAGCTAAAGGTTTGGAAAATCGGGGTCATAATGTAGAAGTAATTGAGACCGCTGCTCCTTTTGGAGACTTGCAGGACCCTGATCCAAAAACAGATATTGTTATTTCCCAAAGCGCTGCCGGTACAAAGTATTTAATGCGGAAAGGGAAAGATGATCCGCCGGTGGTTGTAATCCAGCACGGGACATTGTTTGGGTCACTAAAAACCAGGTCGGCAATGACTCCGCAGTCTAAACGAGTGACCACACTGCTTAGATTGCTTCCATACGCTGTTAAAGCTTACATACTTGACCAACTTAGATTAAGAAAAGCAGCTGCAGTTATTGCAGTTTCTAACCAAGTTGCGGATGCGCTGGCCGGTGAATACTTACTGCCCAGGAGCAAAATCGCGGTTGTTTATAACGGCATAGAAGTAGATAAGTTCGATACCCGTAATTCGGTACGCGATACCCGGGAACAATTGGGACTGCCTGTTGGCGATGCAATTATTATTTATATTGGAAGAATAGCTAAAGAAAAAGGCTTAATGTTACTGCTTAAAGCAGTAACAAACCTCAAATCTCAAATCCCTGCCTCGCCGGCAGGCAGGACAAATCTCAAAATAATTTTTGTTGGGGACGGTAATTACAGATCTGAGCTTGAAACCTATGTAGAGGAGCAAAACTTACAAGATTATGTTTCTTTCATCGGCAAAGTCCCCTATGAAAAAGTACCTCAATATTACAACGCAGCTGATCTCTTCGTCCTTCCTTCCACAGCTTGGGAAGGTTTGCCAATGTCAATTATCGAAGCAATGGCTTCCGGCCTCCCCGTGGTAGCTTCCAATATTGGTGGTATCCCCAATGCTGTTATTGACGGGAAGACAGGCAAGCTGGTTGTTCCCGGCAGTGTAGATGATGTCGCATCCTCGCTACAATTGCTGCTAAAAGATGACGATCTTCGTGCTAGAATCTCAAAAGAAGCACGTGCGTCGGCGGAGGAAAAGTTTAGTGTAAATAGTATGGTTGAAGAAACGATACGAGTTATGCGTAATGCGTTACGCGGTAGCTCGTTATAAATTTGGAATTTCTTGAGGTTAAATTAAAGATGGTTGAAAAAAGGCCGAAAAATTTACAAGATTTGGATGCTTGGAAAGTTTGTCATAAACTGATGCTCAAGGTATCATTGTCAGGAGGCTATCCAGTTTTGTAGGCAGGCCCGAGGTTCAGTTGAGGAGGTTCGCAGTCATGTTATTGCTGCACGGTCTGTAATTAAGGGAACTAATGTGTATGGGATTGTTTACGCGTATCGCATATCGCGTACCGCTTTGTAATTTATGAAGATACTTCGCTTAGTTTACGAATGGCCGCCCCCTTGGGATGGCCTAAATCCAGGAATATACGAACTTACTCACAAACAAGTTGCCAAGGGGCACAGTTTAACTGTTTTTTGCGGCCAGGGAGATTTATCTTTTAGTAATATTTTTCCTAAGGAGCCGGAATTTGATAACGGTGTTGTTATCTACAAATTTCCGCGGGCAGTAAAAAAATTAAGTCTGTTCTTAACCACTGCACCGTCTGTGCTGTTAGGCTATCTCCGCGATTACCTCCAAGGTAACAAATACGATCTGGTACACGGCCACGGTCACGTTACTCTTTGTTTTACCCTTTACAAATTGCTCTTCAATTTCATTGATCCCACACCTTATGTTTTACATTTACATATAACAGCTGCCGGACGTGAAAAAGCAATTTTAGAGCAGGGTAGTCATCTAGATTTTTGGACGCAATTTTTTGAATGGCCGCTGCACAAATTTTCCGACTGGTTGGGTGTGCGGGTTGCGGATAAAGTAATATGCACCAGCCAGCAGGTAAGAAAAGAGGCGCAAACTTATTATGGAGCAGATACTGATAAGCTGGTGATTGTTGAAAACGGTGCTAATGTAGATTTATTTACTCCTGAGGGTCCTGACTTGAAACAAAAGTTTGAGTGGGAAAATAAAAAAGTACTTTTTTATAACGGTGTGCTTTCAGAAAGAAAAAATGTTGATATTTTAGTTTATACTTTAAAGCGCTTGGGCAGTGATTTCCGCCTTCTAATTGTTGGTCGGGGTACAGAAGAGTATGAACAGTATTTGGAAGATTTAGTAAAAAAGAAAAATCTGCAAGACAGGGTTAAGCTTATGGGTTATGTTGAGTACCCTAAGTTAGGCGACTATTTCCGTACAGCTGATGTTTTTGTCCTCCCCGCTTACTATGAGGGTCTTCCTAAAGTAGTTATGCAGTCTTTAGCTGCCGGAGTTCCTGTTGTAGCTTCCGGCTTTAAAACACAGCAAAAGATACCTGGACTTTATTATATTGAAGAGTTGTCTCCGGAAGTTGTTGCTCATCATGTACATGAGGCTTTAGAGTCTGATGAGTTTATAGATTTGGAGGAGTTCAGAGCTAAGTACAGTTGGGATGCAAAGGTGGAGGAGATAGAAGAAGTGTATGAGCGGGTGGTCTAGATGATTGTTTGTGCACAATAATGTTTTTTTGATTGGTTCAAAAGGATCCTGTCAGCATGATAGCGTGTTATCCTGATCTAAGGTGCAAGTAGTTATCGACAGTTTAAGTATATTATTGTGAAATAGTAACAGGATAACAATAATTTTTATATACACATGAAATTATCTGTCATTATCCCGGTTTATAACGAAGTAACTACACTCAAGAAAATTTTGGACAAAGTTGAAGCTGTTGACCTTAATAAAGAAATTATTCTTGTTGATGATAGTTCTTCTGATGGATCTACAAAATTACTAAAAGATTTGCAAAAGGAGCACGGTTACAAAGTTGTTTACCATAAGGAAAATCAGGGTAAAGGTGCTGCACTGCGTTCCGGCTTTGAGCATGCTACTGGTGATTATGTAATTGTCCAGGATGCTGATCTTGAATATGAGCCGCAGGAATACCATGTTCTATTGAAGGAGTTGGAAAAATCAGACGCGGAGGTTGTTTACGGTTCGCGGTTTATGGGGAACTATAGGGATATGGCTACTGCCCATTACTGGGGAAATCGGTTTTTAACTTTTTTAACAAACCTGCTTTTTGGAGTAAAACTGACAGATATGGAAACTTGTTATAAACTTGTTCCCCGTGATCTGCTACAATCAATCCGTATTCGTTCCAACCGTTTTAATTTTGAGCCGGAAATAACAGCAAAGATTTTAAAAAGCGGCTACAAAATTAAAGAAGTGCCAATATCGTATTCTGGGCGTCAGTTCAGTGAAGGAAAAAAAATTACGTGGAGAGACGGGATTATTGCGGTTTGGACGCTGGTGAAGTATAGGTTTATTGATTGAGGAGCGTTGATTCGGAATTTGTTTAACCGTTAATTCGTGAACTCTAATATGGCAAAATCAATTAAGAGCTTTCAAGATTTGGATGCTTGGAAAGTTTGCCATAACCTTATGATTAAAATATATGATTTTTGCGAATTTTTGCCTGATGATGAACTGTATAATAGGGTTTCACAATTGAAAAGAGCAGCGTCCTCCGGTCCAGCTAACATTGCGGAAGGTTACGGAAGGTATCATTGGCAGGAAGCGATTCAATTTTGCCGGCAGGCAAGGGGTTCTGTGGAGGAGGTACACAGCAATGTTATATCTGCTAGTGATTTGAAACAGGCGCCCTTGGAAAAATGTGAAGATATCTATGATGAGTGTACAAGAGCTAAAAAACTGTAAGAATAACCGTAGAAAACAAGATTCGAATTAACTAATAAACGAATTAACGAATAACGAATTATGTCACCATATATTTTACTTAGCATAAACATTTTCCTTGGAGTTGCTGGTCAATTCCTGATTAAATTTGGGGTAAATAAACTTCCGGGTATGGATGAAGCGGGGATGCAAAAATTTCTCCTTAGCGCAGGTTTATCTCCTTTTGTTATTTCAGGTATTGCCTTATACGCCTTTTCTTCTATTCTCTGGGTTGTTCTTCTTTCTGAGCTTGACCTCTCTGTTGCTTACCCTGCTTTATCAATCGGTTATGTCTTAGTACTTTTAGTATCAATGCTTTTTCTTGGCGAACAGGTTTCAACACTACGCTTTGCTGGTGTATTTTTGATTATGGCGGGGATATTTATAATCTTTAGAAGCTAGCAGGCATTGGTAGATTCCTTCAGATTTGCTTGGTAACTGTTCCTTCGCCGGTAATAAATTTGGAATTTAACAGGATAGCTTTTGCTATAATACAGTTAAATTCTCCAGGACCTAGGGAAGGAGAGCGCGATGAAAAGGAAAGGTAGTCAGAAGTTGGTTGTGGTTCGTGATAACTTTTTGGATTTAGCACTTACCCACGCTTTAATAGTCGAACGAATGGGGTACCGAGCCTTACTGGTGAGCGACCCTGCGGAACCTTTTAGTCGTTTATGCGAGGCGCCTGATTTAGTTCTTACTTTTTGGGGTACTCGTTGGGATTGTACTCCAAACAGGTATGCAGCTTCTTCCTCGGCTTATGTTTCTGAGTGCATCAAGAAGGAAGTCCCTTTCATTATAGTGACAAGGGATGTACAGGTAGTACCGGTAGAGGTTCACGAGCAGGCTAAAGCAGTGATTACTAAGCCCTACCACCTCCCGGATTTGCTAAGTGCAGTGCGTAAAGCCCTTAACTAGAAGTGTCTCCCAGCCTTCGGATCTGTAAAAACGATTTACAAATTCGAAGGCTTTTTTTCCTGGTCATTT
>CAYVIL010000013.1:0-15859 GCA_964451675.1 uncultured Candidatus Saccharibacteria bacterium | reverse complement strand
CTCTACAGCAGGAAATAAACTCCTACGATGTTGAGCTTCGTGTCCCGAATTCTTACGGTCCACTTTTGTACATATCGCCGCAACCCCTTGACTCTGCGAGCTATGAAAGTTATCAGGTGCACTCATTTGGTAAAGATCAGTTTGCTAGTGGCGGGATACGTGCTGGTTTTGGTTCTGAGCAGTTGTATTATTTTGATTTGGTGTATCATTTGAAGAACCCGTCAGGTTCCGCCGCGGTTACTGAAATAGCTTTACCCCCCGATATTCCTGACTTTCAGCAGATTATTTTTGACCAGATTAACCCTTCCCCGCGTGAGATTAATCTAGATACGGATGGCAATTATTTAGCTCAATACCGGTTAAGTGGTCACGCCACAACTAATATCAAGGTAACTGGTTGGGCGAGAATAAATAATCATAGTGGTAGGAATTTTGTAGAAGATTTAAGCGTTTATTTGCAACCAGATGTTTTTTGGCCTGTAAATGATCCAGAAATTCAAAAAATAGCAAATGAAATAAAAGAAAGTGTAGCAGGTGTTGGAGAGCCCAGTACTGCTGAATTGACTCAGGCGATTTATAACTATGTGGTCTCTAAACTATCCTACTCCCAGGATGGGGAAAGGGTGGGTTTGAAAAGGTTAGGTGCTGTAAGTGCTTTACAGCACCCGGATAGTGCTGTTTGTACAGAATTTACTGACCTTTTTGTAACATTGGCTCGCGCTCTCGGTATTCCGGCTCGTACAGTTGAGGGTTATGCATATGCAGAGAACGCTGCTGATAGGCCTGGTAGTGAAGATGATGTTTTACACGCATGGGTACAGGTGTATTCTTTTGACCGGGGCTGGATCAATATTGATCCAACGTGGGGATCAACTACTGGCCAAGACTATTTGGAGAGTTTTGATGTTAATCATCTTGCCTTTGTTATCAAAGGGATTACTTCTGAATATCCTTATCCAGCAGGTGTTTACAAAACTTCGGAGCAACAAACAGGGGATGTAAAAGTACGTTTGGGCACGGGAGAGGAGTACCAAGAGTTAGTTGATTTGAAACCAGAACCCGAAGTTAAACTCAATATTACACCCTTAAGTTTAGGCAGTCAGCCTTTTAATTCCTGGGTTACTTTAAAGAATAATACAGGTTGGACTTTTTATAATTCTGAATTACATATTAGTGGTGATTTTAAAGCAGTTGATAACGAAGGAAATTTTGTTTTTGGCACACTACCACCATACACCAGTTATTCAAAAAAAGTTAAGTTTGCCTCAGGGAGCTGGTTACCGAAAACAGGTACTGTTAATTTAGCTCTAAATTACAATTTGTTTAATTCTGATAATCTAAAGAGTGTTGTCAAGGAGGAAGTGATACGTGCAAAGTCTCCTGTGGTGTGGGTGGGTGGATCAGTATTCCTTGGATTGGTCTTAATTGCTGTTGTTAAAGGTATAAAAGGTAAAAAAGGTAAAAAAGGTATAAACAATAAATAAACCGCCTGGAGATTTTGGATATCCAATAATCTCGCAGGCGGGTGAATGTATCGTTCTGAGTATGTTATACAGCTACTGTCTGCATACCTGATTGATAACAGCAGCTGTCTCCTGAGTGGAAAGTCCCAGCTCCCGGTGTGTTAGTTCGCAAAAATCATAAATAGCTTTCTTGTCGGGACTCTTGCCTAGGAAATTATCGGCAATTGTCGCTGCTGCACGCATTCGGGCGCGTTTGCAATCGCAGGCCGAATACAGAATTTTGCTTCCGTTTAACACTTGCAGCATTGCTGAATCAGATAGTACCCGCACATTTTGCAGCATACCTTTATCTTCTCTCCTTTAGTAGTAGCGGCCGTGACGCTCTCGAACACGTTTGGCATTGCACTTTTGGCAGTACTCCGACGGGTTCTCTACCAATACCTGCCATTCAATATAATTACCGCATTTGGAGCATCTAGGCCAGGAGCCTTCCGCCCTGATGTTGTTTATTAGGTTTGTGCAAGTATCGATCTGCCTTTGAATTATACTTCTGAATTCGTGGTTGATTGCGTTGCAGGTGTGCTGATCATTAAACCAAGATGCTCTATCAATTGTATCTCCTGTGACTGGAAAGCTTCCTAAAGACGGAGATACAATAAATTTTGCTGCTCTAAGAGCTAGGCGCCGTAAGTGCAGTTCCAAAAGCTTTAACAGCTGTTTATTAGTGTATCTGTAGCCAAGCTCATGGCGCTTTTCCTGCAACCCCCTTTTTTCTATGTCCGGATAGTAAGCCCCACATTTTTGGCAGCTCCCGTCTGGCAGTATGTGTCCGCCGCATACTGAACAGCTTGTCATTGTTTCCTCCGTGTTAGTTTACCAGCCTGTTCCAGTTATGATTAACCAGCCGACTGCTGTTAACACCCAGTTTGTTATATTAACCAGCAGCTGTGATCTCCCCGCCCACCTTTTACCACGGACAGCGAATGGGATAACTTGCAGACCAGCGCAGAGCGTTATCCAGACCCAGCTCACTTTTCCTCCCCAAATACGCATGCTCACTGTTGCAATTAAGAAACCAAAGACAGCAAGCACAATTGTTTGTACTGACCTTTTATTCGTATCAAAAACCACAAAGCTGCCTAGACCAATTACCCAGGCAAGGTAACTGGTACCAATGATCCAACGCATGTAGACCCAACCGTTACGAATCCAGAACAGCCAGTTGAAAGGAAACCAGTTTCTGATTCCCCAGGTTATTGTGATTGATATTAGGATCCAAAGCAGGCCGGGCCAGAAACAGTTCACTGCAAATTTGAAAAAGTTACTGTCAACCTGCCTGTTCATCTTTTTCAACCTCCCGGGCGACAAGGTAACCAGTTCCTGCATCTATAGCGTTTCCCCCCCATTGCCCGAAGTTTAGGCTCAGTGCTTTAATACCGCCAGCCTCTGCAGCATTTATTATTGTTTCCCGAATTGCATCCAGTACCTGGCGGTGCATGTAGTCTGTACCTTCTACTTCTTTTTCTCTACGGTAGTTTTCTACTTCCTGTTTGCTCAGAGTTTCGGAAGCCTGTGCTTCACCTTGGGCTTTCAGTATCAAACTTGATCTGCTAAGTACAGAATTAGGAACATCAATGTCTTCTATTTGCACTCTTACCCTTGTTTCCAGGTCTGGGTCATTAGGTCCGGGGCCGGAAAATTCCTGTTGGAGTTGTCTGGTAATACCGGCGGCAATTTTTCTTTTGTCCGCGTTGAACAGCCGGTTTGCACCCCATCCGGAAAGATGTGCTGTTATTGCTGTGTAAGCCAAATCAGCGGCATATTGGTAGGGATCATGGTTTGGAGCGTGCCAAACCGCGGGTCCTTCAGCTTTTACAAAAACAGTGGCATTCACCACTGCCTCTTCCGGCGTATCACCGCCTATGCTTACTTTAATTCCTGGAACATCAACTTCTTGAGGTGTCAAATAGTACAAGTACTTGCTTTCCCACAGCATTCTGAAAAACGGTCCCGGACCGAGAATAACTGTATCTTGGTCAGGCGGTCCGCCAAATGCTGTAGTAAAACCCCACATTCCAGGAGGTATGCTTTCTAAACCAGTAACAGCTAGGTAGACTAATCCAATTGGGACAACCAGAACTAGAATAACCAGTACCCACTGTTCATGATCTGTTATCTGTATAGTTTCAACAAGATCGGGCATGAACAATGCGTAAGCAAGGATTGCTATTGCTAACGTGCCTACAAATAGTGCAATTTTGTTCTTCATTTCTGTTGACCTCCGTAGCCCCAACCGCCAATTACAGGCTGTGGCTGTTTTTTTGCAATTCCCTGGCGCTCTTTTGGGGACCGCGTTCTTTCCGGTGTTTCTAGAGCTTTGCTTAGTTCTTCGCCAAACCTCTGCTTAACCATTAGTCTTGTCACTTCAGGCCAATCAGCAGGATTGTGGCCTTGTTCAGCTGCAAGATTAGAGATAAACTTGATCTCGTCGAGGTCAAGTTGTCTGCTCTGGTTTGCTGCTTTAAGTAAATTAGCCTGGGCACCATGTCCAATATTTTCAAGTGTGCGAGTTACATCCACACCTTGAGTTTCACTGTTGCGCGGGGCCAACAAGCTGACCTGTGTTCTTTCACTGAACCCACCGATTGTCTGCTGCTGTGGCTGCGGTGTTGGCTTTGTTGTCTGCCGAGCAGAAACAGTTTGTCTGCTTAAATCTTTTGCGCCAAGTACAACCAGGCTGAGAACAATTGCACCAAAACCGAGTGCCACTCCCGGCAGAATACCAAACCACTCGCTCCAATTTGTGTTTACCAGTGTTGGTTTGAAGACTGCGTAACTGGCAGTGCTTAATCCAAGCACAGTGTGCAGCCACCAGGTGATCTTTTTCAATCTGTTTTGTTTAGCAACTAGCGAGGCTACAGCTGAAGCCAGACCAAGAGCTAGACCTGCAGCTGCAGTAGGTTTTACCCAGCTGAAGCGCTGTTGCAAGAATAAACCTGTTAGTAAACCAAGAGCAATTGGCGGTAGGACAACTACAAGGTAGTTACCTACTGCTTTTTGACGGGCAGTCTTATCCATTGTGGGCCTCACGCGCAGCCTGCTTAGCGCGCATTTCTGCTTCTTGCACACGAATGCGGGCTTGCTCTATAGCAGCATCTGCCTGCTTTACCGCAATCCGTGCTCCTGCTTTCGGGTCATTATCCCAAAGCAACAGGGTCTGCACACCGGAAGCTGTTACCTGTCCAATAGAAAAGTTGCTTTCTTGAACCATAAACCGTTCGGTTGAAGAAGGTGCTTGGCCGAGGAATGAAGCTGCTCCTCTGCCAATGCTCTGCGCGATTTTGTTGATAAGCGCAAATACTCCTCCAGGACTTCCCGAATCTTGCGATTGTAACATCTCCGTCTGCTTTGCCATCATCTTCCTCCTTATATTGATATTGGTAACTATTCACCTGTTAAGGTGCAAGAACACAATCACACTAATCTTATAGCATAAAAGAGCTGGCTTTGTCAATTTTTCGATATAAAGATTTGGCCTTTGTTTCGCTTTTAGTAACGCTGTTTTCTCTTTGCCCGAAGCTTACTGATGATGTAGTAGCTTATACCCAAAACAATAATTACAAGTACCAGGTAGTCAAATTTTTGCAGGGTTGGTCCTACTTTGTTCCAATTTTCTCCCAGTATTACTCCAAGTACTGTTAGGAAGGCTGTCCAGGCGGCAGTGCCTAATGTTGTTAAAGCTAAAAATTTACCCATTGGCATTTTTGTAAACCCTGCAGGGATGGAAATAATACTGCGGACAATTGGGATAACGCGTGCTATCAGCACAGCCCAATAACCGTAGTTGGTAAACCATTTTTCAGCTGCGTCCAAATCTTCTGTAGAAGTCATAAAGTATTTCCCGTAGTTGTCCAAGAAAGTTCGGATTTTGTCCCCGCTAAAGATTACACCAAAATAATAGAGGATAATTGCGCCAATAATACTGCCGATTACTCCGCAAATTATTGTTGGCAGTAGTGTAAATCTACCTGTCGTAACCAGGAATCCGGCCAGAGGCATCACTGCTTCAGAAGGTATGGGAGGAAATATATTTTCCAGTGCCATAATAGAGATAATACCGGGGTAGCCGAGTGTGGAGACTGCATCAATGGCAAAGGTTACTAAGAATTCAAACATAGAGAAAGATATTGGGATATTAGGAGGTTAGGATATTAGGAATTGGCTAGATTTCTAGTTTTTCTTATTAAGCCTCCAAGAACAATTTCCACTTGTTCTGTTTGGCACCACAGATCTTTGTAGTCTTCATTATTGAGTATTCCTGTATCTCTTGCAAGTATTAATTGGCTTTGCACCTCACCAAGCGATCCTCTGGCCATGTAGTAGAATTTGAGTCTGTTCGCAAAGTAATATCTGCTGAAGCCTTCAGCTATATTTGAGGTTATGGAAATTGTAGCACGGCGTAACTGCGATACTAAACCGTAAATCTCTGTTTTTGGGAATTTTGCACTTACTTCATAAACAGCAATTCCTAGTTTGCGGCCAAGTTGCCATGCTTCTAAATCAGTAAATTTTTCTATCTTTGCCACAATAACCCAATATCTTAATCTCTTAATCTCTTAATATCTTAATCTCTTAATCTCTTAATCTCTTAATATCTTAGTATCTTAGTATCTTAATATCTTAGTATCTTAATATCTTAATCTCTTAATCTCTTAATATCTTAATCTCTTAATCTCTTAATATCTTAATCTCTTAATATCTTAATCTCTTGTTTTCCTCCCAATCGCAAGCCACCTTCTATCAATCTCGTTCTGTATTTTCGCAATCGCCTGCTTGTTTTTACTTGGTTTAAACAAGTGTTTAAATCTTCCCTGCGGTTTTAGAAACTCCTCAATTGGTTTAGGATCTTCTATTGGTTTTGTTATTTTGTATTCCCCGTTTTCTATCTCGTAAAGCGGCCAAAATCTTGTTTCTACAGCTAGGCGCGACGCTTCTATTCCCATATCTGTCGGCAGTTTCCAACCACTAACGCAGGCTTCTAAAACAGCTATGAACTTAGGGCCCTGGTGCTTGAGTGCTTTCTCAACTTTGTTGGATAGATCTTGTAGGTGCGCTACAGAAGCCTGTGCTACGTAGTCTATATTGTGGGCTGCTACAATTTCGGTAATATTTTTGCGAAACTCAGGTTTGCCTTGTTTAGATTTTCCGCATTCAGATGTTGTGGTCCAAGCACCGTAAGGTGTTGCTGAGGAACGCTGTATTCCAGTATTCATGTAAGCTTGGTTGTCGTAGCAAATGTAGAGCAGGTTATGGCCTCTTTCAAAAGCACCGGAAAGAGATTGTAAACCAATGTCATAACTACCACCATCGCCCCCGAATACTAGAAATATAGGGTCAGCATCAGTCCTCTGCGGAAGTTTGCCTGTTCTTTTTAAAAACTTGTAACCGGATTCAATACCAGATGCAGTGGCGGCCGCATTTTCAAATGCACTGTGGATATACGGCACTTCCCAAGATGATTCGGGGTAGATAGTAGATGTAACTTGTAGGCACCCTGTAGCTGCAGTTACAACTACGGGGCGATCTCCGATTGTCCTCATAACCGTTCTTACTATAGGAGGTATAGTACAACCGGCACAAGTTCTGTGCCCAGGTGCAAAATGGTTATCTCTGGTTATTAGTTCTTTAATATTAGTCATATTTATTACACCAATTCTTATTTAAGCATTTCTACAATATCTTCTGTATCAATATCGCGCCCCCCAAGACCGTAGATAATACTTTCTACTTGTGGTTTCTCCTTTAGGTTGTAAAGAGAATTTTTAATTTCGGAAAACAGTGGTGGTGCTGATCCAAATGTCGGTGACTTATCTAAGACAATTATTTTCTCCGCTTTCCCAATTTTGTCTCTTACTTCTTTATATGGAAAAGGACGGAATAACCTAATTTTAAGCATGCCTATTGATGAATCGTTAAGTGATTCTAAAGTTGCTTGTATAGTTCCTGCTGTTGAACCAAGCGCTATTAGTACTGTTGCAGCGTGTTCGAGATTATAGCCTTCCGTGGGAGTATAATACCGTCCAGTTAGTTCTGAAAGTTTTCCAGCTGTTTCTAGATAGTGTTCAGCAGCTTTCCTCATTGCATTCATTTGCTGTTCTTTAATGTCCATTTGCCAGTCCGGCAGTGCTGTCGGTCCTAGTGTAATTGGTTTATCGAAGTTTAGCAATTTAAGAGGGTGTTCATAACTTCCAATAAATTTTTGGACGTTTTGTGTAGTTAACAATTTCACCGCTTCTACGCAGTGGCTGGTTATAAAACCATCTTGAATAACCATCGCTGGTAGAAGAACGTCAGGACGCTCTACAAGCTTAATTGCTAGGAGGTTGTGGTCATACACCTCTTGCGGATTTTCACTAAATATTTGTATCCAGCCGGAGTCACGGGAGTTCATAACATCAGAGTGATCGCAATGGATGTTTATGGGGGATGAAAGCGCTCGAGAAGCAACATTCATTACTATGGGCATTCTCATTCCGGAAGCGATGTGTAACATTTCGTGCATTAAGGCAAGACCTTGTGCTGCTGTTGCGGTCATAGACCTTACTCCTGCCGCCTGTGCACCTAACGTAGCTGATAGTGCAGAGTGTTCTGACTCTGCATTTATTATTTCCGATTCTACTTCCCCATCGGCGTGGAATTTAGCAAACTGCTCAATAATAGGTGTTTGTGGGGTTATCGGGTAAACCGCAACAACCCCAGGATTAATTTGACGCATAGCTTCTGCAGCAGCTTGCCCGCCAGTGAGTGGTAATGTTTGTTTTTTAGGCATAGGTATTTTTAGTCTATCAATTTGTAACTGCTTAATTCATAAATACAAAATACTAATTTACTAATGATCCAAACCTCTTTTTAACAGCTTGGATGTTTCGTTATTTGAATTTTGATATTGTTTAGTATTTAGGTATTCGGATTTAGGATTTTTTGAACCCCAATACTTCTTAATTACCTGAATTGCTTATCTTACTCATCTATCATAGTTATCGCTCCATTAGGGCATTCTCGTGCACAAATTCCACATCCTTTGCAGTAATTGTAGTCGATACCAATTACTTTACCATCTTTGACAATAAAAGCGTCTTCTGGACAGAATTGTGTGCAGCTCAGGCAATTTTTGCACTTTTCCTTGTTTAGTTTGGGAAGCTTGCCAGAACGCCAGCTTCCTGTTTTGTTTCTTTTTGATGATCCTGGTTCCGTTGCCCCACCTAGATTTATTTTGTTATTCTTGCTCATTTTTGAATTATTTATTTTTGCATAACAGGTCTATTTGTTAAAGCTACGCTCGTGGTTGATAACTCCCTGTTTACGCAACTGCGTCACTACCCGTTTTCATAGCAAGTATATTTTTTTCCGTTAAAATTTTACCCCATTTATTGCTAAAGGTTTTTTCAACCACGGTTGCTAAATCTTCAAAGTCAACTATAGCTGTTAGTTTGTTTAGCGCACCTACCATTACCAAATTAGGTATATTTCGATTTATGAAAAAAGAGGCTATCTCAGAAGCGTTTACGGTTATTACTGTTCCCTGGAATCCAAGTTTTTCACTTATTTCATCCGGTTGTATTTTGCTGTTGATAAGTAAAACGCCGTTTTTTTGTAAACCTTGTGTGACATTGACGTTACGCAGTAGTGTTGAATCTAGTACTACTGAGTAATTTGGATTGTGGATTTGGGAATGTATATTAATAGGTTTGTTGGATATGCGCGTGAAAGTCGTTACAGCCGCACCGCGTCGCTCAGGCCCATATTGAGGAAAGGCTTGGATATATTTATCTTGATTTAAAGCAGCTCCTGCCAAAACTTGCGCTGCTGTTTTAGCTCCCTGTCCCCCTCTACCGTGAAATCTAATTTCTACTAGTTCCTTTTCAAGTTCTTTATTCATGAGCAGTTAGTGTTAAGATTATTATATGTCTGAGCTGTATTTAATATCAACACCCATTGGTAACTTAGATGATATTACTTTGAGGGCGGTAAAAACTTTATTTTCTGTAGATATATTACTTTGTGAAGATACACGTAGGACTGGTAATCTTGTTTCCCGTTTGCAGGGGAATAGCGATATTTCCTCATTATTGCAGAATTCCAAGAAGCCCCGTTTTGTAAGTTTCCACGAACATAATAATGAGAAAAGAATTCCAGAGGTTTTGAAGTATCTTAGTTGGGGTAAGAGTGTGGGGTTAGTTTCCAATGCTGGGTCACCTCTTATTTCTGATCCGGGGTATAAATTAGTTAATGCATGTATAGATAAAGGTTATAACGTAGTCCCGATTCCGGGCCCTTCTGCTGTTATTGCTGCGTCTGCTGTTTCCGGATTTACTACTGCGCGTATTCTGTTCGTGGGTTTTCTTTCTAAGCGAACCGGAAAGAAGAAAAAGCTACTTATAAAGGTGCTAAATGCAGCTCAGAAGTTAGATGAGATACTTTCTATAGTTTTTTTTGAATCCCCCTATAGATTGAAAGAGAGTTTGGAGTTAGTTGAGGAAGTGTTCTCCGATCCGGAAGTTGCTGTTTGTGTAGAATTAACCAAATTGTATGAGGAGGTTTTACGCGGTAAAGCATCGGAGCTGTGCGCTGCTTTAAATGATAAAAAGATAAAAGGTGAGGTTACTGTAGTTGTCGAATTTTCCTGTTAACGCTTGGCTGAGTATAGTTCGAGATTAAAGTTTATGTTGCGTTGCGCGTTGCTTTACGTTTGTAAGCTAATCTAGATTGTTAATCAGGTGTTAATTTTTTTTAGTTGGTAGTTAAAAGTTATGTTGTGCTGCATTATTTTAGTTTGCGTCGGACAATCTTGCCGGATGGATTTTTAGGGAGAGAGTCAACAAATTCAATCTCGCGGGGATAGGCATGACCAGCAAGCTGTTTTTTTACAAATTGTTTAATGTCCTCTTTGTATGTTTTTTTATCCCTAATTTCGTCTGTGTTATTTAAAATTACAAATGCTTTAATAATTTCACCGCGGATTTTGTGTGGTACTCCAATGACAGCTGCCTCTATGATGTTGGGATGTTCAGCAAGAGCAGATTCTACTTCAAAAGGGCCTACTCGCTCACCCGCTGTTTTTATTACATCATCTGCGCGGCCGATGTAGAAAAAATAACCATCTTTGTCATAATACGCTCTGTCCCCGGTTACAAACCACTGGTTATTCGCTCCTTTTCTAAAGTAGCTTTGGTATCTTTTTTGATTTTTCCAGACCGTAGTCATTTGTGAAGGCCAGCCTGCTTTGAAAGCCAGGTCCCCTTCACTTTCAGGTTTCAGCTCAGCGCCGTTTTCATCAATTATTGCCGCTTTTTGCCCTGGTACTGCCTTACCCATTGATCCAGGTTTAATTTTTAATGAGCGATAGTTAGCTAGCATAATAGATCCGGTTTCTGTTTGCCAGTAAGTGTCATAAATTGGTAGCCCAATTTTTTCATTACTCCATTTAATAAGAGCGGGTTCTAGAGCTTCGCCTACGCTACAGATATGGCGGAGCTTGCTTAGATTGTAATCTTTTTTAGGTTCTTTGATCTCTTCTTTAAGCATCCGTAGCGCAGTTGGTGCTGTATACCATACGTTTACTTTGTTATCTTCTAAAAATGAAAACCACTTGTGCGTATCAAACCGTCCTTCTAGAACTGCGGATGTGACTCCGTTAGCCCACGCACCGAAAATTCCGTAAGCGATTCCTGTTACCCAACCTGGATCAGCAGTACACCAGTAGATATCGTTTGGGTGAAGGTCTAGTACCCAAGCAGCGGTCTTTTTTTGGCAGATAATACTTTGATGCGGCAAGACAATTCCACAAACCGGTGTATTACCTGTTGCTGATGTGTAGAGCATTACTGCGGGGTCAATGGGGTTCATTAAAACAGCTTTGAACTCTGCTTTTTGGCTGTTAAGTTCATTTTTATATGCAGGGTTGTCAATATTAATTATAGTTTCCAGTCTGGGAAGTTTAGGTCTAATTTCCTCTACTCTACTTTTTAACTCGTTGTTAGTTACTAGTATGCGTGTCCCACTGTTTTCTAGTCTTTCTAGTAGGGCTTGTTTTCCGAAAGCTGCAAATAATGTCCCTGCAATTGCACCTGCTTTTATAGCCCCTAAGAAACCATAATAAACTTCTGGTACGCGCGGCAAGAAAAAGAAGACCCGGTCCCCTTTTTCAAGTCCTCTATTTTGTAGCAGGTGCGCGAATTTATTAGTTAGTGATTCAATTTCTACATAGGAAAATGTTCTGCCTTTTCCACTAGTGGCTTCCCATAAAAGAGCGTTCTTGTTTTTGTTTGTTACAGCATTGTTTTTAAACACGTACTCCGCTGCGTTCATCTTTTCTGTTGGTTTTGGCCATTGAAAACTGTTGTGGAATGCTGTGTAATTTTGGAGGTTTGGTTCTAATCGGCTACTCATTTAGAATTAATCCTGTTTGTGCTCCGTAGTTAGCAATTACTGAACCTGCGTTTTTACTTCCTACCTGTAAGGCTTTGTGTATATCTTCTCCTTTAGCTAATGTACCGACAAAACCGCAAGCAAATGCATCGCCTGCTCCTGTTGTGTCAACAACTGTAGTTTTTGGTGCTGGTACGCTGTAAGATGATTTTTTGTGGTAGGCACTAACCCCGCAAATATCTTTGGTTATAACGCAAGTTTCCACTCCTATGTCGGCAAATCTGTTTAAAAAATCTGCAACAGTTGGTTCAAATTTGTTGCAGTCTTCTATGTGTTGAGGAGAACACTCAATACGGGTATTAAAAAGTTGGGCTGCCTCCCATAAATTTAAAATAAATATATTGGTATTTGTCAATATATGTTGGAGTGCTTCAATTCCTCTGTCTAGTTGATTTTGCCCCGGGATAAAAGCAACCTTTGTGTTCCTAGTGCGTGCTTCTTTTGCTAATTGCTCAACTAAAGTTTTTGACTCACCTGCTAAGTCGGTTATGTATAGCCATTCCGTATCAAGTAGTACATCCTTCTCCTCGGAAGACAGTTGGAGATCATCATTTGATCCTCTGTACATGACAATGGTGTGGTCATGGTTTGGTATTGTAAGTAATGCAGATGTAGAGGTTCTTTTGTCCGGACAAATTTTAAATAATTTTAAATCTACGTTTTCGTCTTGTAAAGTGTGTTTTATGCGCCGGCCAAAGCTGTCATCTCCTACTTGGCTAACTAAACTGCTATTTAGTCCTAGGCGGGCAAATCCTACTGCAGCATTAGCTCCCCCGCCTCCCACACTGGCGTATAGGTTTTTGACAACCATTTTTTCACCCCAAACAAGGTGCAATGTATCCTCTTTTACATTGAATTCCTTACTTACAAAATAGATGTCTCTGGTTGATCCACCAATTACGGTTATTTTTTGCATTTTACTGTAAAGCAATTTGAGAAAGTTGATAAAATCTTTCCGGTAAAGTTTGCTTCAGAAACTTTTCTTCGTCCTCATCATTTATTTTAAAGATTTCTTGCCATAAAGCTCTCCCTGCTAGAAAGCCCTTGGCTCCTGCGGATATGGCAACTTTTAGCTCTTCTTTAAAGATATCAAACCTTTTCCCTCTTGTCAGTAGGATCCAAGGTATATCCTCGAGTTTGTTGGTTATTTGTCTGCACCGTAAGCTGTTTCCAGGAAATTCAAGCTTAAAAACGTCGGGTATAATATCTTTTTCCAAAAATAGAGACACAGATTCTAAAATGCTGAATTTACTGTTACCGTATGTGATTATTTCGAGAAATATTGGCAAGTTGACTTCTTCAGCTTGCTTTATAGCTTGGTTAGCTAAACTGAGTTGATGCGCTTGTTCGGTTTTTTCTAAATTGGGGTTGATGTACAGTAGCAGTTTAACACCGTTAGCTCCGTGTTGTTTAAGTTTGTTTACAGAATATTTCAAGCTGCTCTGTCTTACGCCTTGGTCCTCTTGATACCCAGATTTTTCAAGACAGAGTAGGTAAGGTTTCTTTTTTTGACGTTGCGTATTTCTTAAAGCTATTAAACCAATTTTTGGATCGATAAGTACGCCACTGCATTGGTCCCAAACAGAAGTGAGAATTTTCTGTTTGTAGTTAATAAGTATATCCTTACTTGTTTTTCTTCCGCTGTCTTTTAACATTTTGCGGAAGCTGGATCTATGATCAAGAGCCAGCATAAGGTATCTGTTATTTTTTGTAAATTGTTTTGTATTCATCCTAAAAGGTTTCTCCCAGTCATTTGGCTTGGTTTAGGTATACCCATAAGTGCTAGTATTGTAGGAGCAATGTCAGCTAACACGCCAGACATTAATTCTCTCCTTTCCCCTACTTGATCCGGTTTACCTAGTGCAAGAAACGGTACTGGATTTATCGAATGTTTAGTATCTACTTCTCCGGTTCGGGGGTTAAGCATTTCTTCCGCATTCCCGTGGTCTGCGGTTACTAGGCAAACGCCCTGCAATGCCAAAGTCTTTTTTACAACTTGTCCTATACATTTATCTACAGTTTCAACTGCTTTAATTCCTGCTGTTAGTACCCCAGTGTGCCCTACCATATCAGGGTTTGCATAGTTGATTAGAATAAAGTTGTAAAATTTTAACTTTTGTAGTAATACCTCTGTAATTTGATTAGCGCTCATTTCCGGCTTTTTATCATACGTTGCTACTTTAGGTGATGGAATAAGAATTCTATCCTCACCTGGAAAAGGATCCTCCCTCTCACCGTTAAAGAAAAAAGTAACGTGAGGATACTTTTCAGTTTCTGCCACCCGCAACTGGCGTTTATTATTGTTTGCTAAAACTTTACCTAGAGGGAGTTCCACCTTTTGAGGAGGATAGGCAATAGCTGATACCGGAAGTCCTTCTTCGTATTCGGTCATTGTTACAAAGTATATATTTTTGGGGCGATTTGGTCTTTCAAACGGCTCGAATGACGGAGAAACTAAAGCTTTGGTTAGCTGTCTAGCACGGTCTGAGCGATAATTAAAAAATATTACAGCATCGTTGGAATCTATAGTGCCTTTGTTGCTAGATCCTGTAACAATTGCCGGTTTAATAAATTCATCCGTGGTCCCCTGTTTGTATGCGGAGTCTATCGCCTCGTGGACAGAGGGGAACGTGTCGGCTTTACCATTGATGAGCGCCTGGTATGCTTTTTCTGTTCTGTCCCATCTTCTGTCTCGGTCCATAGGGTAGTATCTTCCACTTACAGTTGCTATTTCGCCAATTCCTATACTTTCCATTTTTTGTTCGACTTCTGATATAAAAGTAACGGCTGAACGGGGAGCTGCGTCTCTGCCATCTGTGAATAGGTGTAGCTTAACTTTATCTTTGCCAAGACCCTGTTGGCGGCATAGCCATAAAAGTGCATAAAGATGTTCTCGACTGGCGTGAACTTCACCACCAATTAACCCTAATAAGTGTAAGTAGCTGTTGTGCTCTCTGATGTGATTGCAAGCATTGATTAGAGCTTTATTTTGCAAAAATGAACCGTCGGCGATACTAAAGTTAATGCGCGGCAAATCTTGGTAAACAACTATCCCTGCGCCTAAATTAAGGTGTCCAGCCTCTGAGTTACCAGGTTCTCCTTTTGGCAGACCAACATCTTTTCCAGACGCTTTTAGTTGCGTTCGGGGGTATGCTGCCCAAAATTTGTTAAAAGTAGGAGTTTCGGCAAGAGTTATTGCGTTACCAGGCCCGGGTGGTGCTATTCCCCAGCCGTCTAGGATAATTAAGATTACAGGTTTTGCTATCATTCATTTTAACTCTTCATTTTTAAGTTTAAGTTTTTTTTCGATATGCAATAACCTGTTATATTTTGCTACTCTTTCGCCCCGGGCTGGTGCACCGGTTTTTATGTATAGTGATCCAATTCCTACTGCTAAGTCTGCAATAAAAGAATCAGCTGTTTCTCCTGATCTGTGGGATACTGTGGTTACCAGTTCATTTGTTTCTGCATAGCGGGCAACTTCTAGTGCTTCACTTAGAGTACCAATTTGGTTGGGTTTTATTATCAATCCGGTAATTGCTTTTTCTTCTACTGCTTTTTTTACTCGCTCTAAGTTTGTGACAGTTAAGTCGTCGCCAATTATCTCTGTCTTATCACCTGTTGCTTCTACAAGGCTTGTCCATTGATTCCAGCTGTCTTCATTAAGCGGGTCCTCAAGGTAGATTATGGGGTATTTTGTTATTAAGTTTCTGTAAAAGTCTTGTATTTCTCTTGGCGAGAAAGAATAACCAGCGGCTTCAAATTTATAGTAGTTACCTGCTGTTAGCGAGTTTGCAGCAATGTCTAGAGCATAATAAATATCTTTTCCCGCTACCAGATCAGCATTACTGGTAGCCTTTTCTAAAAAGTTTAGTGCAGCTTCTGTATTCAAACCCTGCGATGCGAAC
>CAYVIL010000012.1:0-20196 GCA_964451675.1 uncultured Candidatus Saccharibacteria bacterium | reverse complement strand
TAGTGCAGCTTCTGTATTCAAACCCTGCGGTGCGAACCCTCCTTCGTCTCCTAGTGCTGTAGAAAAACCTCTTTCTGTAAGCAGATTCTTTAGCCGGTCATAAATTTTATTTCCCATTTCTAAACCTTTGGAATATTCAATATGTGTTGCTGGTGTTACCATAAACTCTTGAATGTCAAGATTGTTTCGTGCATGTGCACCTCCGTTTATTAAATTGAAAATTGGGGTAGGCAATCTCCATGTTTTTTTATCGGGGTTGTAGAGGTTTCTAATGTGTTTGTAAAGCGGTATTTTCTGTTGTGCAGCAGCTGCTGCAGACGATGCTAAAGAAACTGCTAAAAGTGAGTTTGCCCCTAATCTAGATTTGTCTTCTGTTCCATCCAGCTCAATCATTTTGGTATCAATTTCTTGTTGATCGCTTGGGGCTAAGCCGATTAATTTAGGAGCGATTGTTTCCTCAATGTTAGTAATAGCTTGTTCCGGATCCACCAATTTTGCTTCGTGTGCTCCGACAGATGCACCCGAGGGAACTGCTGCAACACCTTCAGTGCCGTCATCAAGCATAACAACAACTTCAATAGTCCAGTCACTTCGCGAGTCTAAAATTTTGGTAGCTGTTATATTTTTAATTTCGGGCATTGCTGTTTAGCTAAGTTTAGCACAATTCTTTGTACTTTAAGAAATTTCTTGTATGGTACATTTAGTTAGGTATTATTATTATTATTTTTGCTGCTCTTTAAGAGCTCTTTTTCAGCGTTGTACACAATTTCTCTGGTTTTTTCAATTTTGTCCGGACTTACTGAAACTGAAGTTACTCCCCACAGAACCATCTTTTTAACTAAGTTCGGATAATCAGATGCCGCCTGGCCGCAAATAGATGATGTTACCCCTTCTCGCTTGCAGGTAAGGATTGCTTTTTTTAGCGCTTCGACTACTGCTTTGTCTTGCTCATCAAACCCTTGGGCAAGCTTGGCGTTATCTCTATCTACTCCCAACATCAACATGGTTAAGTCGTTACTTCCTATCGAAATCCCGTCGATCCCGATTTTTAGAAAGTCTTCCAAAATGAAAACATTAGATGGAACCTCTACCATCATCCACAGCTTAAATTGCGGACCTCTTTGCAACCCTGATGCAGCTACTAGCTTTTTCACAGCTAGCAGTTCTGCAGGTGTTCGAACAAATGGGATCATAAGATGTAAGTTTTTAAATCCCTTTTTGTTGCGAACCTGTTTTATTGCCTCTAGTTCCAAGTTGAAAATTGCGGGGTCTTCTATATATCTAGCTGCACCTCGGAAACCGATTAGAGGATTACTTTCTTCTCCCTCGTAATCAGCCCCTCCTTTTAGATGTTTGTATTCGTTTGTTTTTAGGTCTGATGCTCTATAGACAACAGGCCGCGGAGCAAAATGCTTGGTAAATGTTTCTAACCCTTGGGCTAGTTGGTCTATATAATCGTTTTCTTTTCCTTCATCTATCATTTTTCGGGGATGGACACCAATGTCGGCGATCATAAATTCAGCTCTGAGTAATCCAACCCCATCGACGTTCCGTTTAGACATTTGTTTAGCAATATCTGGCTCTCCTAAATTAACATATATTTTTGTAGCAGTTTGCAAATTATGCAGAGCAGTAGCTCGGTGTCGCTCTTGAGCCGCAAGTTTAGGTGATACCTTTTCCAAACTTAGTTTTCCTTCGTAAACGTGCCCTTGGTACCCGTCCACAGTCACTTCTTCACCTGTTTTTAGGGTCTTTGTGGCAAGTTCTGTACCTACAATACAGGGAATACCTAACTCGCGGGAGACAATTGCTGCGTGAGAGGTACGGCCTCCCTGGTCAGTTACAATTGCTGCTGCCCGTTTCATGCCCGGGACAAAATCCGGGTTTGTCATTGTGGTAGTTAAAATATCTCCTTTTTTAACTTTGTCTAACTCTTTGGCAGAATCTATTACAGTAACTTTGCCGGCTGCTGCTCCAGGTGATGCACCGATTCCTTTTAGTAACAAAGCTTTTTTGATTTCTTTTTTGCTTATTTCTATTTTTTCTGTTGGGATTTTTAAAGTTGTTACTGGGCGGGTCTGAACAATCCACAATTTGTTGTTTTCCATTCCCCATTCTATATCTTGCGGAAAATTGTAATGGTGCTCAATTTTCTTGCAGATTTGTGCAAGTTTTTTAATTTTCTTATCCGGTAATTTTTGATTTTTCTGGAACATCTCGGAAATAGGCATTTCGCCTTCTTCTGTTAACTGCCATTTTTGGGAAACAATTTTCTTTTTTTCAATTTCCAAAGTTTCTTTGTTAATTAAATATTGATCAGGTGTTATGGATCCGCTTACAATGGTTTCTCCTAATCCAAACACAGCTTCGAGTGCTATTTTGGACTGGTCTGATGTTAAAGGGTCTACTGTAAAAGCAACTCCGGAAACTTCTGATTGAATCATTAATTGAATTATTGCGGAAATTCCGACTTGCATGTGATTAAATCCTTTTTCTTCTCGGTAAAAGATTGCCCTTGAAGTAAATAAAGATGCCCAGCTTTCTAAAACAGCCTGTTTTAGGTCTTCAAAACCTAGTACGTTAAGCAGGGTTTTTTGTTGCCCTGCGAAGGATGCTTCAGGTAGGTCTTCTGCTGTTGCTGAGGAACGAACAGCAACTTTCTTATCTGTCGTGCCGCACAGTCTGCGGTACGCTTTTTTTAGAGAGTCGACTGTTTCGGTTGGTAAATTGGAAGAGAGAATTAGTGTTTTTATATTCTCCGATGCTTGTTGCAGTTCCTTGCTGTTGTCAATGTTCAAACCGTCTAACTCCTTTTTAATTTTTTCCTTTAAAGAACCCCTTTTTACGTATTTGAAGTATGCACTGGCGTTTATAGCAAATCCGTTAGGTACTGGTATACCTTCTTTTGTCATTTCGCCTAGATTTGCTCCCTTGCCACCGACTTGAGGTAGATTTTCTTTGCCTATTTCTTCGAACCAGAGTATTGGTTTTTCTGTGTTATTCATCTGGACAGGTTTAATTGGTTTTCAATATTTAGATTTTATGTAATTATGATTTAAGATGCAACAGCGTTATCTATAATTTAGCATTTGGGACAAGTCTATAATTTTTGTTTTTAATTAGGTTCATTTTGCCGGTATTGTCTTCAACAACATAGTAAGCAAAGCCCTGCATGGATTTAATTGGTTCGTAATCATTAATAGCTTCGGAAGCGTTGGAAGGTGCGTTATCAGTTGTTACTAAGGGGGTGTTTCCTATATTAATCATTGTGTGTCCATAACCTTCTTCTATATTGATGGTAGCTCCCTGCTCTCCCTTAACTATCTTTATATCTTCAATGCTATCTTTTTTTCCTTCTTTTTTCTTTTGCAAAAGGAATAAAGCTGTTCCAAATAATATTTTATATCTTTCCGGTTCGTTGTGTTTGTGGTAGTGCCCCAGCGTTTTTACATATTCATTACCTATTTTCCCTGGGTTCATAACTGTGATATTAGGGTTACCTCTGATCATGTAGTAAACCTCTTCGGGACCGTCACCTTCAGGGCAGAGTAAAACAGGCCGTAGTTGTTCAAGTGTTCTTATACCAAGCATATTCTTTAAAGATAGTTGTTTAACTCATCTATTTTGACTTGTGGGTATTCTGATAACTTTTCTTGCATATCTCTGATGATCTTTTTCAATTTTTCTTCCGAGTTTGATTCAAATCGCATAGAAATGGCAGGAGTGGTGTGCGATGCGCGAATTAGCGCCCAATCTGTTTTACTAAAAACTACGCGGACACCATCGGTAACAATTATAGCGTGGTCCTTCCTGTATTTGGTTTTTATTTCTTCTACGATGTTAAATTTTTCTGCATCGGGGCAGGGCGCTGTTATTTCAGGAGTGTGCGCGGTAACTGGTATATCGCTATAAAGTTCAGAAATAGATTTCTTGTTTTTAGCTGCTGCTTCTAGTAATTTTACCGAAGCATATATAGCATCATCAATACAGTGGTTTTCTTTAAACATGGTATGTCCTGACACCTCCCCGCCTAGAATTATATTATCATTCTCTAACATCCTTTGTTGAAAGTATGGATGGCCTGTACGCATCATAACAGGTTTTCCCCCCGCTTTTTTGATTTCTGTTTCGAGTGTATAAGAGGCTTTTATGTCGTAGAGAATAGTCTTTCCAGGGTTGTCTTTGAGTGCTTCGCGTGCTAAGACAATTAGTGTGTCATCGTTCTCATAGAATTTACCATTTTCATCTACAATTCCAAATCTATCCCCATCTGTATCGTATGCTATGCCAACACTGTAACCATTGCTACGGATTTTGTTTATTAGATCCTCTACAGTGAGTCTGCTTTCGGGGTTAGGTGTGTGGTAAGGGTATGATCCGTCTAGATTGCAATATAAAGTGTAGGGTTTGCAACCTAGTTGTTTAAATATTTTTGGGGCATATTTACTAGTAGTACCATTTCCACAGTCAATCAGGACGCTTTTATCCAAGTGCGTCTTGACTTTTTCTCTTAGTGATTTTTGATACAAAGTGAAAATGTCTGCGTAAACAATGCTTCCAACACCCTCTTTAAATTCTTTGGAATAATAAAGCTTTTTAATTTTTGAAATTTCATCGCCGAAGATTGGCACTCCTTTTGATTTAAAAAATTTGAAACCGTTGTATTCAGGAGGATTGTGGCTTGCGGTTATTAAAACACCGCCGTCATAACTTTCTTTAATTATTGCTAGCGCAATAAAAGGCCGCAGTGTAAGTTCAGCATCGACAACATTGCACCCGGTAGAAAGCAAACCTTCTGTAAGTTTGGCTTGTAGTTCATCGGAGCTGAACCGGTTATCTCTACCGATTAGAACAGTTGGTCCACTAATTTCTTGGATGTAGGTCCCGTAAGCTTGCCCAATCAGTTTTGCATCTTCTATAGTAAAGTCCTGCTTGTATACACCGCGAATATCGTAGGAGCGGAAAATATGTGGGTTCATAATTGATTGATTATTGCTGATTGCTCATTGTTAATTTAATATTTTTTATAGAATACCATATCAAAATTATAGCTACTAGCATCCCTAATTCAAAAGTTTATCAAATTTAGCTTGAATATAAAACACCACAAATAAAAACTAAAGGTTCAATGATAGATAAAGTACAAGTATATTAAGGAAAGATTGAATATTAAGTATTAAAGGAATTGAGAAATAGAGATAAAGAGGTAATATAGACATATATATATACAGATACAGAGATACAGAGATATATAGATATATAGAAATGGAGTGGGTAATTGAGAATATGTTGTATATAGATTAAGCGATCACCTATTATTTATACAAGACTATATTATATTCTTAACGCTTCCTTGACAGCATTTAATGTAACTTTGTGTTATTTGATAAGCGATCACTTATTCTATAAACCAAACTTAAAATGATGGTATAGTAAAATTAAATAACACGGGTTAAATAAATAGAAAAAGTTGCCCTTGAAGTTTGGTTTATGATTTAGCATGAAAAATAAAGAGCTTCAGCGAAAAGTTTTAAAAGCAACGGATGGAATTTTACGTACAGCTACTGATCTAGTTCTTTTTGAGCTTCACTACATGGTAGCTACTATGGAGTGCCACGACTATCTGTCGCTAAGCAGAATTGCTAAAAAAATGGATGACTCAGCACCGTTAGTTCAAAATCTTGGGTACGATTCGATTAAAAGAACTCTCTATAATCTTAAGAGACAAGGATTAATTGACTACGTTAAAGAGGAAGGATTTGTAATTCCTACTGTAACTGCAGAAGGGAAGAATCGCTTAGAAAGCATAGTTCCCTATTACCAAGAGACACGTCCGTGGACAGGTAAGATTTATCTTGTAACTTACGATATACCAGAGTCGCGTAAAGGGCAAAGAGATGCATTTCGGAATTTTATTACTAAAATTGGCTGCGGCAAAATGCAGCGCAGTGTTTGGTTGACTCCTTATAACCCGCGCGAATTAATTGCTGAATTTGTGGCAGTAAACAGCATTGAGGGTGAGATTATTATTTCCAATATTGGAAAGGATGGAAGTATTGGGAGACAAACAATAAAGGAACTGGTTACTGATGTTTATGATCTTGGTAAGATAAATTGGGAATACAAACACTTTATAAATGATTACAAAGAAAAGGAGATCAATGCAGTAGCTGCGTCACGTGCTAGCATCGATTATTTTGGAATTATTGATAAAGATCCCCAACTCCCATTTGAGCTACTGCCCCTTGATTGGGTAGGAGAAAAAGCATATCTCCTTTATAAAAAATTTACCAAAAAATATCCAGTGAAGGAGGTTTAGTTGATATATGAAAAAAATTTTTGTCCTATTCGGTGTACCTGGTAGTGGAAAATCCTTTATTGCTTGTAAACTTGCTGCGCAATTTAAAGCGCATTTTTACGATGCTGATGATGATTATACTTTTGAAATGATGGAGGAGTCTAAAAAATCGGAAGTAAGGAAAATATTAGTAAATAAAAAGTTTTATTACAAAGTAATTGAAAATATTAAACGATTGCTGGAGAGTAATAATTTGATCTTTGTTGCCACTTCGCTCGGTACAAGTGAGAATAGAGAACAATTTATAAACGCTTTTGGGGATAAAGTTCAGTTTATTTTAATCAACCCTGATAAAAGTAAACATTTAGAAATGGTACTAGCACGTGAGTTTAAAGACCCTGATAACAAAAGAACACGAAAAGAATTAAAAAATTTTTTAAAACAACATTTAAAGAAGAAAAGACAATCCTTTGACAAGCCAAGATTTAGTTGTTTTGAAATTGAGAATGGCTACACGGATGCAACAATTGAGAAGGCAGTTAAGTTGGTAAGGCCTGCACTTGACCTTCCAGACTAATCTTTGTTCCTTATTTAGGCAGAAGGGTTTATTACATACGTACGTACGAACCAACCACCAACCCCGTCAGTGAATCAACCTACTAACTAAATAGTAATCTAAATAAATAAATAAATAACACAACCATTTTTTAAAATACTTTCCAATTTGTTGTATATAGATTAAGCGATCACGGATTAAATAACACAAGTTATTGTTCTTGCCTATAAATACAGTTAGTATTGCTTCTACAAACTTGGTATATAGAGTAAGCGATCGCGTAACGTATAATACAGACATGTGTGCTTAGGTATTTATTTGGTAGGATGCAGGATGCAGGAGCTAGGAGGTAGGAGGTAGGATGTAGGGGGCGAGAGGTAGTTTGCGTGAGGCAGGATACGAGAGGTAGGATTTGGGACGGAAGTGTGTGAACCGTGAACTGTGAATGCAGAAAGGCGTAAGACGACTTAAGGTGAAAGGAAAAGAGATAAGGAAGGAGGTAGAAGGCAGCCGAGCGTTGAATTTTAATAAAGTAGATTAGAATGTGAGAAGAGTGTAGTTTTATCTCTTAGTTATTCATAGCGCAGGGCTTCGATGAAGTAATGCCTAAACCGTGGCGGAAAAGCTCAATCCTACACTGTTAGTTGATCCAACTTTGCCGCTACCTGATACTGTTTTTTTAGTATACCTTTTGTGACTGTGTAAAATTTGATAGCACGGGGGGTATTTCTTGTGAAAATAAATATGCCTAAACCAACGATCCCGATAGATACCACGGTGACTACTATTAGTTTTTCCGTTAGTTACTTTTAGGATTTTAACATATTACGAAGTTCCAGTGCATTTTGTGGAGCATAACCTTCCGCGTCATTGTCAAAATAGACAAATACATCATTACCATCTTCTTCCCAATGTTTTATTTTATCTGCCCAGTCTTTGAGTTGTGTATCTGTGTAATTTGATTTGTATAATTCTGTATGACCATGCAAACGAGTGTAGATAAAATCGGTAGTCCGTTCAAAGACTATTGGGTAGTCTGGTGTGTCTGCAAAAACCAGAGATCCTTTGTATGTTCTTAAAATTCCGTAAACTTTAGGATCGAACCAACTTTGGTGGCGGAATTCAAAAGCAAACCTTTGATTTTTGGGTAAGATATCTAGAAAATTTTTTAATCTTTCGAAGTTAATTCTGAATCGCGGGGAAAGCTGAAAAAGAATCGGCCCCAGCTTCTTCCCTAAGGAATTAGCATTTTGAACCAGTTTATTTAGAGGTTCCTCTGCGTTTTTTAAATTAAGATTGTGTGTAATATAACGACTTGCTTTTACGGAAAAGACAAAATCTTTTGGTGTTGTTTCTTGCCAACTTTGAAAAGTGGTTGCTTTAGGTAAATGGTAAAAAGATGAGTTGAGCTCTACAGTATCAAATTTAGTAGTATAATACGCAAGCTCCTCCTCAGTTGAAATATCTTCAGGGTAAAATACACTATTATGCCAATGTGGGTATGACCAACCAGATGTTCCAATTTTTATCACTGTGAAGTAAGATTAAAAAAAGATTTATTCCTCTACTTGACTCTCTACAGACTCGTCTACTTTTTCAGCAACGTTTTCCATCTGGGGTGCTTCGTTGGATTCCGGTTCAATAGTAGGTTCGGGTTCCTGTTTCTCAGTGCCAAAACCTAACGCCTTCATTAAATTATCTAAAAATGCCACAATGGATCACCACCTTCCTTTAACAAATGGGACTTTATTGCTTTAAATTATACAGATGTGTTAATCTGTAATCAAATAGCAAGAATGAATCCACAACTCCCAGGTATTTTTACAGGAATAAAAAAAGCTCTTTTACCACTTAGAAAGAATAGTAATCTTGGTTACTTGGTAAAAGTAGGATTATTGTCAGTGGTAATTATTTCTGTTGTAGGAGCAGCCCTATCCCTGAGTATGGTTGCGTTGATGCACCCTCTTTACGAACCGGACCTACAGAACAATCCGGTTGCTGATATTACTGTCTTAGCCCAACCGGGTAAGGTGTTAGGTTTGGTTACGGGAGCAGCTACAAATTATACTGGTTCTGCACCATATAATAACGAGCAGGCTACACCAGTTTCCACGCTGTTAATTTTAATTATCGCTGTTGCTGTTCTTGTCTTTATCGGGTTGTTTATTGGTGCGCTTAATTTACAGGCAGTGGTAGATATTGGGTTAACCCGTTTACAACGGATGCGTCCACTTATTATATCTTCGTTGCGTAGGACTCTTCCATTTGCAGGGCTTTCCTTAATTGTAACTCTGATTGTCAGTTTAGGTACTTTATTGTTTATAGTCCCAGGTATTATTTTCGGAATGATGTTTTTGTTTGCCCCTTTCATAATGTTTGAGCAAGATGTTGGTATAATTGAGGCCCTTAGAAAGAGTAAAGAAATGACTTCTGGTTATAAGTTCCAGCTCTTCATTCGTCATTTTTTGTTAGCCATTATAAGTACTGTTGCGTTTTTGCCTCTTACTTTTTTGCTATATTTAGGCGGGCAAATTTTGATGATACTTTATACTGCTTTTCTAACATTGTTTACCTATTTTTATTATAAAAATGTCCAGGACATACAATTGACAACTCCGGCCTAGTCTATAGATACTACGCAGTGATTTATATCTTTTAAAACAGCCTTATTTTGGGGGGTTTTGAATTCAGAAATTACAAAACTAGGTCCAAATACCGGGAATTGTGTTTCCACATGTTGAGCATTTTCCTTCCTTTAATCTGTTTTCAGTTTGATAGCTTACCCTTTTAATTGCGAGTTCACCGCAATCCGGGCAATAAGTGTTTTGCCATCTATTTTTTCCTGGTACGTTTCCTATGTAGATAAAGTTCAAGCCGGCTTCATGACCTATTTGGGCAGCTTTCTCTAGGGTTTCCAATGGTGTAGGTGGTATATTAACCATTTTATTGTTGGGATGAAACCTAGAAATATGCCACGGGATATCTTTGCTAAGACCGGCGATAAATTCGGCAATGTCGGTAAGTTCTTGGTCAGAATCGTTTTGTTTTGGTACTACTAGTGTAGTTACTTCTACCCAGATACCCGCGTCGTGCATGTTTTTAATTGAGTCAAGAACCGGCTGTAAAGTGGCTCCGCAGATATTTCGGTAGTATTTGTCCGAAAAGGATTTTAAGTCGATATTGGCAGCATCAATGACCCCTTTCATTTTTTCTACAGTTTCCGTCGTTTGGTAACCGTTGGTGACAAATATATTTTTTAAACCTCTACTTTGTGCCATTTTCGCGCTGTCGTATGCATATTCAAAAAAGATAGTTGGCTCTGTGTAAGTGTAAGCAATTGATGTACAGTTGTTTTGTAGCGCTTTGTCAACAATGGTCTCCGGTGGCAGATCGTGCCCGGGAAGATCTTCCGGTTCTAATGTGTCTGAGCCTTGTGTCTCCATATGGTTTGTGTATTGACTAATTCTCCAGTTCTGACAGAATTCGCAGCGGAAATTGCAGCCTATGGTTGCGATAGAATATGCTTTGGAACTAGGGAGAAAGTGATAAAGCGGTTTTTTTTCAATTGGGTCGATATGTTCTGCAATTGCTTTCCCGTAAACAAGTGTTTCAAGTTTGCCATTGCGAGCCTGTCTTACATTGCAAATTCCTCTATTTTGGGGATATATCAAGCAGCGATGAGCACATAGAAAGCATTTAACTTTGTTATCTTCCTTTTTTTCGTAAAGATACGCTTCCTTCATCCATGTAAAGTATACCACACCGCAAGAAAAAATCCGTATAACTATGGCCTGCTTTTAGTTATACGGATTGAAGCTCAGTTAGCAGTTAGAAAATGAGCAGAGTAAGTCCGACAATTGTGACAATGTTAATTGCTAGTGCGGAACAGTAATCTAGGTTAATGTTCCAGCGCCGTTCTTTCTTACGCATCAGCTCGGTAAAGGTGAAAACATTTCCTAGACTCAATGTTAGTAAAATACTAATTGCCAACTGCGCGCTCAATAATATGGTGGCCTTTATGTAAAAGTTCACCAGCTTGCTTATTATGGGAGATTCGTAGTTATTAAGGATATAGTAAACATTAACCAAAAAGCTCCCTGTCGGTATGAAAATGGTAAGGGAGCCCACCCAGGTAGGGTACTCGGTTTCGTTCCTCAGCCCAAAAAAAGCAAGAATGAGTATGTACCAAATTGTATAAAACAAAAAAAGATGCGCCGGAATGTTTGTCAGTACTATCCCGATTATGTTCATCTCCCTTTCTCCTTATCTCCTTATCCGCTTGTAATACGCAGTATCCTTCGGAAAGTACCTTTATTTTACTAGGATGTGCAAAGAAAATCAAAAACTATCGCCTACTCGGAGAAAACTTGCGCGGAGAATTTGTACATATTTGTTTGTTTATCTTGCCAGCAATTTTGTGGTAGACCAGCTTTTTGAGTACACAGTTGGTTTAGAAACGTTTCCAAATCCCAATTTGTTTCAGTAGCAACTTGGGGGAGGAATACTCCTGAGTGTATATTTTTTTGAATAATTACTCCGTGTTTTCCCAAAATAATTTCGCTTTCTGGTTTGTTGACCTCTTCTGGTGGAGAAAGGACAGATATTTCAATTTTAATATTGTTTAGTTCAGATTGATTGACTGGATTGAATCGGCGGTCTTTTGTAGCCGCAGATATAACCATGTTTTGTACAACCAGCCAAAGCGGTTCTTCGGTGGGAATTATCTGCCCAATACAGCCGCGTAGTTCTCCTCTTTTACGGAGCGTGACGAAGGCTCCGCGTTTGTCTGTAAGTGCCTTTAAATTAGCAGGTGTTGTAACTTTAGGAACTTTTTGGTTAGTGATGTAGCTTTCTAACGTTTCTCTGGCAAGTTCCAGCAAGAAGTTTTTCTCTTCAGTACCGAGTAAGTTAGTTTCTGTATTTTGATTGGATTTATAATTGTATTTTGGGCTACTATCCGGATAAAAAGCTATTGCTGCGTAACCAACCACCTGTGCTTTATTGCCACCTCTATCACCAGAATTAGCATATTTAAGAAGTTCTATATCTTTTAAGTCTAACTTGTTGGCTAGTAATAGAGCAACTTTTACAGCGTCTTCTCCACAAGCGCACGTATTTAAGTTCGGAATGCTGCTGTTCATTTGTTCTGATATTGTATTCTCGAAATTTACAAGATCACTGCTGAGGATAGCGTTGATGGTCTTGCCGTCAACTGCGTTTGCGTCTTCGTAACTCGGGTAGTGGGATAAATCAGTGCTAATTACTACTAACGTAGCTTCGTCAACTAGATTGTACAACTGGTCTGCTAGATCTGTTATAAACGCGCTATTGTTTTGTCCCAGCAAAATAGGCACAATATTAAAACCAGTTAGGCTTTGCTGTAAAAAGGGCAGCTGAACTTCTAATGAATGTTCCGGTGCATGTAGTTGATCACTAACTTGGATAGAGGTTGTTTTACTTAATTTTTTTGTTATATCAGTATCTACATTTACTTTTCCTAGCGGAGTCTTCCATACTGTTGCTGCCGGAACAGCAGCTCCTTGAAATGGATACTGGTGGGAAGCTCCTAATAAAATAACAGTTTCAAAATTTCCCTCTTGTATTGCTTTGTAGCTATAGGAAGCTACGGGGGCAGAGTAAGTGTAACCAGCGTGTGGAACTATAATTATCTGTGGAGATTTACTTTTTAGAAAGTCTTTTTCTATGTCTGCCTGGTCAAGGTATTGCTTCAGTTGCTCTGTAAGAATATTTTTATCTCTAGGATAAAACTGTCCCGCTACAGCAGGTTCTCTTACTGTATTTTCAGGACTGGCGGTTCTCTGCGTAGGTTTCATTGCTTTTAAAGATGATATTAATATAATAACAATCAGCAGCGTAATTACAATGATTAAAGCGGTACGCCGCTTGTTCATTTGCAAATATTTTAGCATTATTTTGGTTTAGTTCTGTGATCTTGTGGTTACTTATTTAGCAATTTTTTGGTTAGATTTTGAGGTATGAGTTTAGCAAAGTGCAGCGCAGCTCCAGCACCAGTAAAAATTAAGCTAAGAGAAAATATATCTGTGGGAATGATATATCGGCTTTCTGTGCATTCACCAAATGGATCGCAAGCGCCTGAGCAATCTAAAAGAGTGTTGATTTTCCTTAGCCAGGCGTAGAATGATTGAAACTCATATCCTTGTGGAGGGCAAGTACAGCACTCTGGTAAAACTAAATGTTGAGAAGTAATTGCGATTCCAGCACCTAAAAAAACCATTCCAATAGCTAAAAGGATTAGTGCACTTGTTTTCATTCTTTTACAATATACTGATTAATTATTTATTTGTCAAAGGTTTTGTTGCGATAAAAAGATGTTATTGCTATAGTAAATAGAAGACTATAGGAAATCGACCCAGTACAGAGGAGGCAAGATGCCTACAGTACGCGGAGTTACTAAACAGTGGACAGAAAGATGCGCTGCAGTTGGTGAAAGAATCATAATTTCTTCCGGATTTTACCAAGTTGGTTTAGATCAATCACTGCAAAAGGTCTATGTACCTACTGGCTTCGTAACTGGAGAGAAACTTTGGATACCGCACGGAAGTAGCGCGCATGTTCTGGATGTGCCGCCTGATGGTAGCAGCTCAATTGCTGTCGGTGATGATTTGGTAGCTGTTTATACAGTAGGTAAAGAGCAGTTTGGTAGTGTACCACCAATTGGTTGGAGTAGGTCAACCCACTTTGCTAAAAATGGTGAGTTGGTTAATTTTTCTGATCTTGATAATGTTGTTATTCGCTTAGGCAAAAAAGTTGCTTTTAGAAAGCGGATTTGGTTGTTTATTAAACCGTGGTAGCGGGTTTCTGCGCAATATATTGCAAATAGTGCAATTATTGCGCTTTTTCTTTGCTAAAAGCAAGTTGAAGTTATTGGCTTATTTTAGTAGAATAATTTGTGCATAGCCCTATTGTGTAGTCTGGCCTAGCCTGTTTGCCTTTGGCGGAGACGCTAGGTTTTTCCCGTAAAACTTGCAGGTTTACCCTCGAAGAACATCGGGGCTGTCTAAGACTACTTAGATTTTACGGTGCCCCGTTTATGCTAGCGATTTACACGGCGGGTTCGTCTAGTCCGGTCAAGGACGCCAGGTTTTCATCCTGGTAACACGGGTTCGAATCCCGTACCCGTCACCACCCCTCACTCTTAACGAGCTTCACCCGTCGCCAAGGCTATGGGCGACAAGTCGGGTGGCCTCGGGCTATCCAATCCAAGTGAGTTTAGGTCTTGTGAGTGGCCTCCACAGCTCTAAAATTATATCCAAAACACCCAAGAGGTGTGACTTTGAACCAAACCTGCCAGATTTCCTTCAAATTTTCACTCTGCAGAGTAAGTTGCCTGTTACCATCTTATAAAATTGAATTTTGGGGTGTTTTGTGGTATACTGCTCGCAGTAAACGGATAAGGAATAAGCCGCAGAAGACTACATTAAGGAGGGAACCCCATGTTGCTCATCTACAAGCCGGCGTCAGATAAAGGGACTCAAAGGTTATATTATCTGGCAGAGTTGGTCTAATTCAATACCTGCGGCTGTTGAAGAGATTGCTCGATACCTTTCGTCTAGAAAGAAAGAGGTCTGGAACGGTGATTGGGTCGAGCTACAGTGGCGTCGCACGTGAACGCACAAGCTAACTAAAAGGGCACATTTATTCCCAGGTTCACTGGAAGCGAATCGTGAGATTATACAAATGCAAAACCGAAAGGAGGAGCGAGTGCTGTGAAACTGGTTATTGAAGTGAAAGCTGGTGCGAAGGACATGACTCCGCAGAAGTTTGTCGAAAAGTATGTACTCTCACAAGACCTTATTCTTGATGGGGATGGTTCCCTTCCCGCTAAATACGTAAGTAAAGAAGAAGGCGTTGAGGTAACCATCGTCAGCGCCGAGTGAACCGCGCAACCGAGCACAGGTTTCTCTTTTTCCAGGTTCACTGGAGAGCAAGAGAAGCTTGTGCTCATTTCTATTTTTTTAACCTCTAACAATTGCTAAACTTCTAAAACATCACCAACAAAGCGGTTCAAATCAGGTCCCCTTGGGGACCTCTTTTTCTACAACAACTCTAGTCCTAATTTGACTTTCATGCCCTCTTCTGGGATAGTTAAATATAGTTAAATTATGAGGATAATTAATTATTCTTACCGCGCAAAAATTGGAATATTTTGTAAGTAAGATGCTGCACATCTGTGCAGTTTTTTTTATTGTTTATTATAGTTGAAGGAGGTGAAATAAATTGAAAAAGTTATTATATTCTATTGCTGTATTTGCAGTAATATTTGGATTGGCATCAATGGTAGGAGATGTCTATGCTTTTCCTGAAAGTGGAAAAGTAGGTCAGAATGTTGATGAGGATCATCCTGAGGGAACTGTTACCCGAGTTGAATTTCGAGAATATGATGATGGTTGGTATCTTATAATGCCTTATCGGGGTGATTTTGGTGGAGATCCTTATTTAGATGATGGCTGGATACTTAATATTTGGACAGATCGTGAAGGAAATGCTTGGGTATATATTTTCGTCCATGAAACTGATCCTCGATACACCGGTGAAAACCCAATATGGGGTTCTTGGGATTGGTTTTTAGGGATAGGTGGAGGTAAAGATTTACAAGAAGACAGTGGGGTGTTCATATCCAATCGGTAATGTAGATATACTGACAAGTATAGCAAGGAGAGTCTATTTGTAATACAACAGATAGGCTCTCTTTTGCTTTTTTTGTGGTTAACTAAAGATCTTTTGTACACAAAGATTTAAATGCTTGTTCTTTGGCTGCAAATGATATTGAGAAAGAAATAAACAAATATCGTAAACCGGTAGGTATGAGCAAGACTCCCCAAGTTTGTTTTCAAATTGAAAAGCTTTAGTAACCTTTAAATAGAGACAAAACCCTCAAGGTCAAGTCTACAATCGACAAAGATATTCAGTACCCCTCTTTAACTTGGTTCAAAATTACACCACTTCAGGGTTACCAAAACTAACCCAATAGTTTTTTGCTGCAAGCGCTAGAGTTTTTGAATTCTTGATTTTTTTGTTGTTAATTTAGTAGGCCTGAACTATATACCAGTTCCGATGTATAAAAACCCCAATTCTTCAAGTTGTTGAGGGTCAAAAATTCTTTTGGCATCCAGAATTATATTGCTGTTCATTTGCTTTTTTACTTTTGACCAATCTAAATTCTTAAACTCGTTCCACTCACAAAGCACTGCTACAGCATCACAATCCTTTACCGCTTGGTAAGTATTTTTAGCGTAGAACACATTTGCTAGCAGTTTCTTTGCTTCCGGCATCCCCATGGGATCATATGCTTTTATTTTTGCACCCTGCTTTTGTAAAGCATTAATGAAAGGAATAGCCTGCGAACCGCGCATGTCATCAGTTCCTGGCTTGGCTGTAAGGCCAAGAATGGCAATTTGCTTTTGTTTTGGATTGTTTAGGGCAGTAGCTAATTTTTTTGCGTATTTTGCTGGACGCTCTCGATTGTACTGGTCTAATTTGGAAAAAAGATTATCTTTTGCTACATGCTGTTCAAACAGCTGTGCTAATGCAGCTACATCTTTAGGAAAGCAATATCCACCGTAGCCAATTCCAGGGTACCAATAATGGCTCCCTATTCTGGTATCAGCGCCGATCCCCTCCACAACATCTTTAACATCAGCACCAACTTTTTCACAGAGATTAGCAATTTGGTCAATGAAGCCGATCCGTAGTGCTAGGTAGGCGTTTGCCGCATATTTTATAATCTCTGCGCTTTCAATGCTGGTATGGATAATCTTGCTGTTAAGAGGTTTGTGAAGTTCTTCTAATACAGTTCGTGCCTTATTTGTTTTGGTTCCGATAACAATTCTGTCTGGGTTTTGTGTATCTGAGAGCGCTGTTCCCTCACGTAAAAATTCAGGGCATGACGCTACTTCAAAATTTGCCTTGGGATTTTCCTTTTCAATAATTCTAGTAACTCTACGGGCTGTTCCCGGTGGTACAGTGCTCTTATCAACTATTACCGTGTATTTGTTATTTAGCAGTGGTGCTAATTTTTTTGCGGCTGATTTAACTTGGGATAGATCAGCTTCTCCCTTTTCTCCAATTGGTGTTCCAACCGATATAAATATAATATCTGAATTAGGTACCGACTCCTCATAACTTGTGGTTGGTATAAGCCTTTTTGCTTTTACGTTTTTTGCGACAAGGTCATCTAAATCTGGTTCATAAAAAGGAACATTTCCTTCTTTCATCATGTTCACTTTGTTTTTGTTGCGGCGGACTACCCAAACTTTGTTTCCAAAGTTTGCAAAAACTGCTCCGCTGGTTAGGCCTACATAACCGGCACCTAAAAAAGTAATTTTCATTGTCGGTGTACGAAACAACTATACTTAACCTTTCTGTAATTAGTCAAGGAGAGTGAATTTATTATGTACAGCTTTATGTATGCAGAAATTACAAAAAAAGAGGCGAGGTTGGAAGCCTAACAGCAAGTGTTTATAGATTGTAAACACTTTAGACTTCGCAAACTCGCCTTTCGAGCAGAGGCCCCTTTGCCGTGTCCGCTAACCGACTTGCGTTGGCTTTGAGCCCCCTATCAGATACAGAAGTAGTCATTTTTTACCGAACCTCCTTGCGTCTTCAAGACGTCCTGTAGAATGACTCTTTGCCAGTCAACCACAAACTTCAGGGTTTATGGAGGGTGCAGTTCTCTTTATGAAATTGAGGTAGTAGCAAACCCACACTCTCCGCACATAACTATCGACCGCGAGACAGGTGCCGAAACAATGCGAAATATTCTCGCGAGTGACGATTATTCAGAAAAGCTCTAAGTCTCCAAACTTGCTGAGCGCGGTATTGAACACTTCCCTGCCCATTGCGACAGAACCCTTGACTAACGTCCGCAACCTGGTGGGGTGGCAATACCAGGACTTTAGGGACTGGTGGTGGCGGGCACCAAAAATTCTTGTGGCGACCTTTGCTCATATACGATTCTCCTTGTTGATCGCATATGCTGAGCTTTGTTTATTTGAGTTTTCAATTTTGTTGTGTTCTCTCCTTTGGAATATACTTTAAGTTTCCTAAATAGGCGGAAACTTAGACAGATAAACTAGCTAAGCAGTACTTAATTTATAGCACTTAGTTAGAGGGTTTGTCAATTTGTAATAAATGTTCCACTAAAAGCAGAATAGTGCATCATTATATTTTGGTTGCAGTACAAGACCAAAATATTGTGATAATTTGGTTAATCTTAACTTTAAATTTTAATAACTACCTAGACAACAACTGAATTAAACTTTACTATTTAATTGTGGACTTCTTTAATTTTGCAGCTTTAACAGCTGCTGGACTAATTATTGGCACAATTGATACAGTTATGAATTCCGGCAGTCTAATGATGGCTGCTTTATTTCCCCTTTTTGGTCTATCTCCGCTACACACTATTGCTACTATGCGCGTTGCTACGCTGCTGCAAGAATTTTCCGCAAGTATTAACTTTGCCCGAAAAAAATTAATTAACTGGAGACAGGTTTTACAAATCAGCGCCTTAGCTTTTGTTGGTGCTTTTGTTGGCGCAAGTATTGTTTTGCAGATAAATGAACAAATACTTACATATATTGTTGGGGTTATAATGCTAGTTTTACTTACACTTTTGCCTGAACCAAAAAATAAAGGAAAAGGATTTCAACTAATTAGCAGAATTTACACAAAAATACTATGTAAAGATGACCACTGTGTGGTTAAACGGGATAAACACAAAATTCCTGTTTATATCATTTCCTTAATTTTAGGCATTTATGGAGGATTTTACGGAGCTGCTGTAGGTACAATGTTTGTAGCTATGTTTTTGTTAATCGGCAGTGCAGATCCACTTGAAAGTTCAGCTGCCAGTAAGGTTATTAGTTTCTTTTTATCTTTATCAGCATCGTATGTTTTCTACAGTTCAGGTTATATAGTTCTCCCAATTCTTATACCCATTTCCCTTGGTGCAGCATTGGGTACAGTAATTGGTGTAGAGCTGGCTGAGAAGGTAAATAGAAGGCTATCGTTGTGGTTTTTATATATTGTTATTACAGCATCAGCAATTAAACTTATGTTCTTTTCTTAACTAATTTTTTATAACTAAACAAGTAATGTTTACCAAGAAGACTTGGACGCTGGTGTTGAACAATGGATTACTATATCCGCCATTTTTCTATTTGCGACTCATTTAACTGTTCCACCCTGATCTCATTTGTAAATCCTGCCTTGCCGTAGGAAACAACAACCTTTTCACTTTCTGCATCAGAATAACGTGCTGTCAGTTGTGCTGCTTTTTTTACTACATCTTGTGCAGGATTATTGAGCGCTAGAGTAACAGGGCTGGGAATTCCAGCAACATCAAACGCAATATCTTCCGCTTCTTTCTGTGCTAGTAGTTGCCCATTCTCCTCCTTGTTTCTACCAACAATAACTTTACTCTCCCCTACTCTAAAATGGCGCCCAATTTTTAGCAGCTCAACATCTCTTTCTGTAACTACTTCCTGATGATTAAAAAGGTCCTGCACTTTGCGCGAGTATTCTTTTTCCGTTAACGGGCAGCCGCCTGCCGGAGTTTCGTATTCCGTAATTTCATATTTTTCCGCCAGCTCCATCTGCTCAGTGCGGCCGCGTCCTTGAATACTTAGCATCTCGCTGCTGTCAACCCAGCCTTTTTTTTCTGCTTCTGTTTTTGGGAGAAGTTTTGCGGATAAAGGTCTAAGTATCTTACCTTGCAGGTCAGCCTCCTTTTCTATCAATTGCAAAGCTTGTTTATTTTGGGACATTGGTCTTTGACCCAAGACATCACCGGTAATTAGGAAGCGAGCCCCGATGTCTTGCGCATATTCCCAAGCTCTTTTTAGCATAAATATTTTGCAGTCAATACAAGGGTTTAATCCGCTACCGTAACCGTATTTGGTGTTCCGAACCATATCTATATAATCTTGCCCGAGACTAATATGTTGAATAAAAATAAGTACCTGGTTAGCTATCTCTTTAAGCTGTTCAACTGCTTCATCTTGATTGATTTGAGCTGTAAAGGGTGTTGTAAAGTAAATTCCCTGTACAGATATCCCTTGATTTTGTACAAGCTTTGCCGCTAACAAAGAGTCTAGTCCTCCGGAAATTAATGCCACTGCTTTAACACTTTTTTTCTGGCTGCTCATAATATTTTTCATTTTAACATGCACGGGAAGCAGGAATATTTATACCTAGATTTTTACTACCTTTTTTCTTATAATATAAAAGCAGTTAATATTACATTAGGGCCCATAGCTTAGTGCTCAATGAGGCCCGCTGAGCAAGGCAACGGAGGTTT
>CAYVIL010000011.1:12386-20926 GCA_964451675.1 uncultured Candidatus Saccharibacteria bacterium | reverse complement strand
GACCCGGAATCGAAAAGAGTGGACGTCCGACGTTACGTCGGACTCCAAAACCAAACGCGGCGCGTTTGGTTAAGGATCCTGACTTTTGTCAGGATGACGGGATGGTAGTTTAGGTTGAAATGTATCGATATGAAAATTGGAATTGATGTCCGTATGATCCAGAGCTTCCCAACCGGGATTGGGAATTATAGAGAGAATTTAATTAAATCTTTGTCAAAGCTAAAATCAAAGCATACTTTTGTATTGGTTGGCAACCGCGGAAACAAAATGGAAAAATGGTGCAATGCAAATAACGGTTTTCAATTTAAGGCAGTTAAATCGCAAGCCAATTCCCTTTTTCAGCATTTATTACTTCCTTTTGAATTAAGTAGATTAAATTTGGATTTGTTTTGGACAACACCTTGGGGTGCAACTTTGTTTATGCTCTGCCCGTATGCATTAACAATTTATGATTTAATCTACCGCCGTTATCCGCAGTACGCTTCAGCGAAGGCGAAGCTGTATGAACGAATTCTCGCCGGCAGATTGGCTAGAAATGCTGATCTAGTTTTCGTTACGTCAGAATTTGTTAAAGATGATGTTGTTAGTTTTTTGCAGGTTGATGAGAAAAAGGTATTTAATATCAAAGGGGCGAGCGGTGAGGATTATGAAGTAATTGAAGATGAGGATTATTTGCGGAAGGTACTAGATAAATATCAATTGGACCAGCCGTACTTTGTCTATGTTGGAAATATGCGGCCGCACAAGAATCTACAAACGCTTTTGCAAGCGTTTGGAGAGTTCAAGGTTCGTGGTTCGAGGTTCGATGATTGTGGTTTAGTGATTATTGGCGCTGTGGATGCAACCGGTCGCAGTAAGGATACTGAAGAACTGCATCAGCTTGTGGATGAGTTGGGTTTGAAAAGAAATGTTAAATTTCTGGGCCGGGTACAGGAAGACAAACAAGTTGCTGCAATTTTGAATTGCGCCGAGGCGCTGGTCCATCCCAGTCTGCACGAAGGGTTTGGATTAACAGTTTTAGAAGCAATGTCCTGCGGTTGTCCAGTTATTACATCTAAACGCACATCAATACCGGAAGTTGCCGGTGATGCTGCTGTTTATGTTGATCCCGAGGAAGCAGGTAGTATTGCTCAAGGTATGGAACTGGTGCTTAGTTTAAGTGTGGAAGATAGGCAGGAGCTGTTGGAAAAAAGTTTGCAGCTGGCGGGGAAGTTTTCGTGGGTGGCTGTGGCTAAGGAAGTTATTGAAAGCTTTGATTTAATAAGCGGCGCGGCCCGTTTTAACGAATACATGGATTAACGATTCAACGAACAATGCGTATTGGTATAGATATTTCATCAACTAAAGACGAATTTTCCGGGCGGGCGATCGGTAATTATACCCGCAATTTAGTGCGGGAAATGAAAAAAAGTGCACCGCAGCACAAGTATGTTTTGTTTAATCAATACTATCCGTGGCGGTTTTTGCGTTCTACTGCTTTTGATTTGTTTATTGCTCCCAAAATACGGAAAGCTAATTTGGATGTTTTTTTTCAGCCCAATTTTAATGCTGGAATTCCGCGATGGATGCATTTGCGTACTCGTCATTCTGAACTTGTTTCAGAATCAAACCAGTGTTCCACAGTTGTAATGATGCACGATGTTATTCCCCTTGCCCGCAATAAATTTTCTCAAAAAGGATTTCTGGCAGATAAAATAAAAAAGCACTTCTACCTACGCGATTTATGTCGCGTCCAGTATGCAGACGCTGTCGTCACCAATTCAAAATTTACTAAATCTGATCTAATTAAATATACAGATATTGATGAAGATAAGATTACAGTGACGCATTTGGGAATTGATGAGGAGTTTAGAATTAAGAATAAAGAAGTAAGTAGTAACGGTAAGGAAGATTACATTTTGTATCTTGGCGGTGTTGAGGAGAATAAGAATATTCTGAGCCTTATTGAGGCCTTCTCAAGTCTTAAAGGTAAGCTGTTTACCGGATCCCGGATAACGGATACGCGCCTCGTCCTTGCAGGGGGGCAGTTTGTTGATGAGGATAAATTGGAGACACAGCGGAGTTTGGCGCTGATAAAAGAACTTGGTTTGCAAGATCATGTTGAACGTCCCGGTTACATTTCACAGGAAGAGCTTTCTCAACTTTACGCAAAAGCTAAAGTGTTTGTCTACCCTTCTTTGTATGAGGGTTTTGGTCTCCCGCCTGTGGAAGCAATGGCTTGCGGGACTCCGGTGGTTGTGTCCAATACGACTTCGATGCCGGAGGTTTGCGGTTCTGCTGCTGTTTATATTGACCCCCGTAGTGTAGAAAGTATTGCGAAAGGGATTGAAAAAGTGTTGAACCTTTACGGTACTGATCATTACGATCAGTTGGTGGAAAAGGGGAAGAAGTGGACGGAGCAGTACAGTTGGGAAAAATGCGCTGCGGAAACACTAAATGTTTTAGAGCAATTTGGATCTTGACAAATTGGACTTTATAGGCAATTATAATAGTTGAGTATCCCTGCTGGCGGAGTCTCTGAGTTGTGTTGGACTTGGACTAGAGGAGCGGGGACGATGTGAACGGAGTGCTTTGGGGGGAATGCGGAGTACGGACGGAAGATGGTAACGGTGGAAGATGCAAAGAAGGCGACGACCCTCCTTACGGGACGATGGAAGAGGACGAACCCCAAAGCACTCCGGTTTTTTTATGTAGCCGTTGAAAAACCGGAAATTATATTCCGGTTTTTCTTACGGATGCATAACCCCGTGGAAACTGAGCGCAGCGAAGTTTCTTTGCGGGGTTCCAGACATTCAAAATGACTTTGGTAGCAAGCTGCGTGTTACAGCCACATAACTAACCATCCGCCTCTGGCGGAAAAGGGTGCTACTCCACACGAGGATAGTGAGGGCGCTACTACGGCCAAGGGTAGTAATTATGCTAAAATTCCACTATGCTACCTCAAAATACAAAAATAGCTTTAGTCCACGATGATCTTATTCAGCAGGGCGGTGCGGAGAGGTTGTTTGAAACTATGTTGGAAATTTGGCCGCGTGCTGATGTTTATACCTCAATGATCTCCGAAGACTGGAAGAAGAGATTAAGAGATTATGATATTAAGATATTGAGAACTTCTTTTATGCAAAAATTGCCTTTCAAAAAGAAGTTTTATCGCCATTATTTTCCTCTTTACCCCCTTGCTTTTGAATCTTTTGATCTTTCAGCTTATGATTTGGTTATCTCGTCTTCTACTCGGTTTTCGCACGGAATAATCACTAAGCCGGAAACTGTTCATATTTGTTATATGAATTCTCCCGGTCGTATGTTTTGGGAACCTCATACATATTTTTCAGCAAAGTGGCAGGTAAAGCTTTTAGGACCTTTTTTATCCTGGTTGCGTATTTGGGATTATCAGTCTGCCCAGCGAGTTGATTATTTTATTGCCAATTCTAAAACACCGGCAGCGCGGATTGAAAAGTACTATGGTGGAAATGCAGAAATTGTTTATCCGTATGTGGATCTTGCCAGATTTGTTAATCGTGAAGCGAAAACCGTTGATTCGGGAAAACCGAATAACGACTTCTTTCTGATTGTCTCTCGTCTTGCAGCGTGGAAACGAATTGATATAGCAGTCAAGGCTTGCAATCAGCTGCAATTGCCGCTCAAAGTGGTTGGTTCAGGACCTGATTACGACAGGCTTAAAAGCTTAGCAGGACCAACGGTTGAATTACTTGGTCGCTTGTCGGATGAAGATGTGGTAATGTATTATAATAAATGTGAGGGATTTATTTTCCCTCAAAAAGAGGATTTTGGAATTACTCCTTTGGAAGCTATGGCTGCTGGCAAACCAGTGATTGCTTATAAAGCAGGCGGTGCTTTAGAAACAGTCTTGCAGGGAAAAACAGGGGAGTTTTTTTATCCGCAAACAAGTGATGCGTTAGTAGGGGTTTTAAAAGATTTTGATTCGTCGCAATATAAGTCCAGTGAATGTAAAAAGCAAGCAAATAGATTCAACAAGTCAAAGTTCAAAGAAGACCTCCGTACAGTGGTTGAAGAACTTTTTACCACCCATAGATAGCAGCTATGAATTTTGGAAGAGAGTAGTTGATATAGTTGGTTCTGCTCTGGGTCTAATTTTGTTTAGTCCTGTTATGTTGGCTGTTGCTGTTTACATTAAACTTGTTTCCCCTGGTCCTGTGTTTGCTGACATTCCTCTGCGTGTCGGTAAGAATTTCCGAAAATTTAGAATGTATAAGTTTCGGTCAATGATTCCTGACGCACACGGCTACCTTCTGAGACATCGTGAATTGTACGAGAAGTATAAGAAGAACAGCTACAAATTAGATAATGACCCCCGCATAATTGCGGGCGGTGAATTTATACGTAAATATAGTATTGATGAACTCCCTCAGTTTATAAATGTTTTTAAGGGTGATATGAGTCTGGTTGGCCCACGTGCTTATTACCCTTTTGAACTTAGAGATCAGCAGCAGAGATTTCCAGAAACAAAAAAATACGTGAAGAATTTGTTAACGGTAAAGCCTGGGGTGTCGGGTCCTTGGCAGGTTGGAGGACGTTCTGATGTAAGTTTTACAGAAAGGACAAGAATAGATGCGGAGTATGCGAACAGACGTTCTGTTTGGTATGATTTCTATATCATTTTGAAAACTCCCTACGCAGTTATTTCAGCAAAGGGCGCGGGTTGATCTTAAATTGTTGGTAATTAACTGCTGGTTTTTAAGACATTGCTAGAAAAAAAATGAAGAGAAACAAAAGAAGAAAGAAAATATTGATTAGTGTAGGTATTGTTGCTGTTCTACTTATTGCTTTCGGCACATTCTTTTTATATTTGCCGGGGAGAAAGGTATACAAGAACGCAAAGGCGGTATACGCCCGTGTTCTGCCGCTTAAAGATTCCCTTTATTTGCAAGATTTAGATATGCTGAATGGTGAATTGGACGGTATGGAAGCTGATATAGTAGCTTTTAAGCAGAGTCTTAAGCCTCTTAGGTGGCTTCGTGCTGTACCGATTGCGGCCGGTTATTTTAATGATCTGGATCACGGTCTAGCCGCAGTTAATGAGGGGATATTGCTGTCGCATACGATTATAGATGCTATTACACCTTATGCTGATGTTTTGGGTTTTAAATCGGAGAACTCTACTGGTGAAGGTCATGCAGGGACGAAAGTTGAAGGATTGGTTAAGGCAATGCCTGCTTTAGTGCCTGAAGTTGAAGAAATTGAAATCCGCCTATCCAACATTAACAACCATTTAAAAAAGATAAATGCAAAAAGGTACCCGGAGAAAGTAAGAGGTTACGAGCTTCGTTCTCTACTTACTTCTGCTCAAATTTGGGTTTCCGGAATGGATGAAAATATTGAAGATGTTAAGAGCTTCCTTGTTATTTTTCCTCGTGTTATGGGAAGTGAAGAAAGAAAGGATTATTTGGTTCTTTTTCAGAATGATAAAGAGCTGCGCCCTACCGGCGGGTTTCTTACCGCCTATGCTTTAGTAACTGTTGATGGAGGTACCATAACAGATTTGAGGTCCGACGATATGTATCATTTGGATTACCGAATCTCGGAGTCAGTTCCTGCTCCAGCAGTACTTCGCGATTATTTGAAGGTAGAGGAATGGTATGCCCGCGATGCTAACCTTTCACCTGATTTTATGCAGAGTGCGGAAAAAGTAGAATGGTTTTGGCATAAGGATCCCACTTCCGCTTCTGTGGAAGGAATCATTGGTATTGATACTTATTTTGTTCGTGATTTGCTTGAGGTGTTGGGTCCTGTTGAATTATCTGGTTACGACGAGCCGTTTACCAGCGAAAATGTTGTCTATCAGCTCGAGCTTTACGCAAATCTTCTTGGTAAAGAGCAGTATGGAAGAAAGGATTTGCTGGGAGAGTTAATGGGCGCTATTATGGATAAGGTCTTTTCTGCTCCTCCTGACCGCTGGAGTCCACTATTAAAAACTGTTATAAAATCGTTAATGGAAAAACATGTGCTGCTTTATTTTCACGATGCAGAAGCGCAGCGTCTGGCAGAGAAATACGGATTTGCCGGTCGTATTAAGGATACAGATGGTGATTATTTGCACGTTAATGATTCCAATTTTGCTGGTGCAAAAGCAAATATGTATATACAGCAAACAGTAAGTCAGGATGTTTCAATTGCTAAAGATGGTACAGTAACTAAGACAGTAACTGTCAATTTGAACAATCCAGAGCCCGCTGACGGGTGGCTTAACAGTACTTACTATGACTGGATGCGTATCTATGTTCCTAAAGGAAGTAAGCTTGTTGATTCTCAGGCTTGGCGTCAAGTTACTATTTCTGAAGACCTCGGAAAAACAGTTTTTGAAACTTACACTTTTTGTAAACCACAAGATTCTAATTCGGTTAGCGTTACTTACGAATTGCCTTTTAAGCTGGAAAAGCGGGAAGATTTGCAAATGCTGGTTCAGAAGCAACCGGGCAAGGATAGCACCAGATATGAAATAAATTTTGACGGCAAAGTTGTGGAAAGTTTTGATTTGGTGAAGGATAGAGAGGTAACTGTTGAAAGGTGATCTCTTTTTTTGCAAAGAGCAGACCAAAAATCCTAAATCCTAATATCGAAATCTCTGCCTTGCCGGCAGGCAGGCTAAACAAATCCTAAATTTAAATTACCAAATTTTCAAAACCAGAACGAAGTTTTGGTTAGTTTAGTATTTAGGATTTCGTGCTTCGAATTTATTTGCTATGCCTACTTACTCATGTTCAGCTATTGTGTTAAAGCGGTTGGATTTTGGAGAGGCTGACCGCATTCTGACTCTCTACACAAAACACCGCGGGAAAATAAAGGCTATTGCCAAAAGTGTCCGCAAACCCACTTCCCGTAAAGGAGGTAATTTAGAATTATTTAATTATTGTCGCTTGTCAATCGCGGAAGGTAAAAGTTTGGATATTATTACAGAGGCAGAAGCCATAGATACCTTTTTAGATATACGGAATGATATTGAGACAGTGGGGAGGGCTTTTTGCGTGGCTGAGCTGCTCGATAGGCTAACCCCGGAACGGGATCCTAACCCTGATTTATTTAAATTGACTTTGACCGTTTATAGAGATCTATCGCCTGCTAATTTGCGTAAGTATGCGCGCCAGATCATTAAAATTCTTGGTTTTTGGAGAGATGATTTGGATAATGTAACAACACTGCAAGATTATATTGAATCAATTATTGAACGCCCACTTAATAGTCCTGATTTTTTAAAATCTCTTTAACTAAAATTTGCGTTAAATCTTGAATCCTAATTTTAGAAATTTGTAAATTTTTTTGTGAACCCTTATTTATCTTTGACATAATCACAGCAATGTGCAAGATCTCTTGTCCGTACAGACGACATTTGTTACTATGGTAACCATGAATGATCAGCAGGCTTTAATGGAAAAAATTGTTGCCCTTTGTAAACGGCGCGGCTTTGTCTTTCCCGGTTCGGAGATTTATGGTGGTTTGGGTAGTAGCTATGATTACGGTCCTATGGGTGTGGAAATGCTTCGTAATATTAAGAATCACTGGTGGAAGACCTTTGTACATCAGGAAGACAATATATATGGTGTAGACTCTAGTATTATTATGCACCCAAAGGTTTGGGAGGCATCTGGCCACCTTGCTAGTTTTAACGAAGCATTGGTGGAATGTCGGGGATGTAACCAAAGATTCCGTGCTGATCACCTTATTGAGGCGAAGATTGATGAAAAAGTTGAGGGTCGGCCTTTCGATGAGCTGGAGCAACTGCTTAAAGATCTGCGTATTACTTGCCCTAATTGTGGCGATTTCCGCTTCACTAGCCCTCGAAAGTATAACCTTCTTTTTACTACTACTTTAGGAAGTGTTGAGGAGGAGGCAAGTACAGTTTACCTCCGCGGTGAAACTGCGCAGGGTATGTTTGTCAACTACAAACAGGTTGTTGATTCTATGCATCCCAACATTCCTTTTGGTATCGGTCAAATAGGGAAGGCTTTCCGCAACGAAATTACTCTCGGCAATTTTATTTTCCGCACATTTGAGTTCGAACAGATGGAAATTGAATATTTTATTCGCGAGCAACATTGGCAGAAATTTTACAAAATGTGGCAGAAAAAAATGATGGGTTGGATTACTAATTTGGGTGTTGCTGAAGACAACTTGCGCTGGCGCAGACACACAGAAGATGAAATTTCTCACTATTCAAAGCGGACAGAGGATGTTGAATACAAATTCCCCTTTGGCGGGTTTAAAGAGCTTTACGGACTTGCTTATAGGACGGATTTCGATTTGAAACAGCATTCAGAATATAGCGGGGAAGATCTCCGCTATCACGATTTAGAAACAGGTGAGAAGTTTTATCCGCACATTGTGGAACCTACGTTTGGAGTTAGTCGTACCTTGTTGGTTTTGTTAATTGATTCTTACCGTGAAGAAGGTGAGGGCAAGAAAAAGCGCATTTGGCTGCAACTGGATCCGCGAATAGCTCCTTACAAAGTAGCTGTGTTTCCCCTGGTTTCAAATAAAGATCAGATTGTGGATAAAGCACGTGA
>CAYVIL010000011.1:0-12376 GCA_964451675.1 uncultured Candidatus Saccharibacteria bacterium | reverse complement strand
CAGCTTTTGGCTCCAAAATTGCATACTGCTTGGGATGAGCGCGGTAACATTGGTAAACGTTATTACGCACAAGATGAGATTGGCACACCATGGTGTGTTACTGTAGATTACGATTCTTTAGAAGATAATACTGCAACTATTCGTGATCGCGATACCACCGAGCAGGTGCGGGTTGCTATTGACGATCTGCCTGACTGGTTTGGGGAAAAGTTGGAGTAAGAGTTAGGTGCCTTTAGCTTTTTTGATACCCGCTTTTCAGTATTATAGTTTTGGAGTTTTCTTTCTTTTCTACCTATAACAATAAGATACCACTCCTGATTTTCTAATAGGCAATTTCCTACTTGACACTGTCCCACTTAATGGTGTTAAATGGTAGGTAGTGGTGATTCGTGGTGATACTTCGTAAAGCCTACCAGAAAGCCTTACGAAGCTTAGCACTAAGAAACTCACTTTTATGCTACTTGGAGAATATCAACCTTCTATTGACAATAAGCATCGTTTAGCCCTCCCAAAAAATTTACGGGATGAAGTTCGCGGTAACCAAATAATTATTACTAAAGGATTTGAAGATTGCATATTAGGTTATGCTAAAGATGATTGGGAAGCGGAAGCTTACAAACACCTCGAAACTCCGATTTCCGATGCTCCTTCCCGTCATTTAAAACAGTATTTATATTCCGGTGCTTCTGAAGCAACTCTGGACGACCAGGGCCGTTTTGTTATTCCTAGTAATTTAACTGATTATGCAGGTATTGAAAATAAAATTGCAGTTATTGGTGCTGGTGATCATTTTGAAATTTGGAATCCTGAAAAGTGGCAAGTGCATCTTGAGAAAATTGAGGGGGAGGTTCGTTAGGAAATTTGAAAACCAGAGTTCAAGGCACCAAGTAAAACTAAACTCTAGGTTCGAAGCGGGGTACTCTAAAAAAGAGGAACGATTTAGAGCTTGTAAATTGCTTAGATGGCTACTGAGTTTCATACACCAGTCTTACTGGCAGAGGCGCTCGCTTATTTAGATATTAAGGAGGGTGAAAAGTATATTGATGCAACGTTGGGGGGTGGGGGACACGCAAAGGAAATTTTGGCTAGAGGCGGTATTGTTTTGGGAATTGATTGCGATCCTGAAGCAATTGACTATGTTCGGGAGAATTACCAAGTAGCATTAAAAAGTGAGCAATTAAAAATCAAGCGAGGGAATTTTTTAAGAATTAAAGAGTTGGCTGCGGAAACTGGTTTCGGAAGTGTAAGTGGCGTACTTTATGATTTAGGGATGTCCAGTTATCAATTGGATAGGTCTGGGAGAGGATTTTCTTTTAAGAGTTCGGAAGAGTTAGATATGCGGATGGATCCGGATTTGGATGTGACCGCGCAGGATTTAGTTAACGGATTAACAAAAAATGAACTTGTTAAGTTATTTAGAGTTTATGGTGAGGAGCAGTTTGCTGGGAGATATGCTTCAGCTATTGTCCGCGCCTCTAGAGTAGAGCGGATAAAGACTGCAGTGCAATTGGCCGAAATAATTGAAGGGGTAGCCCCTTGGAGAGGAAGAATACACCCAGCGACAAGGGTATTCCAAGCGCTTAGGATTGCGGTTAATGATGAACTAAATAATTTGCGATCCTCCCTGCCCAGGGCACTTGAAATATTGAAAAGCGAAGGAAGGTTAGTGGTAATTACTTTCCACTCTCTGGAGGACAAGATAGTGCATCAGTTTATGGATAGTATTAGCGATTCCGAGGGTGTGGCATATTTAACTCCGAAAGGTATCGAGCCCGGTAGGGAGGAAATTGTTGAAAACCCAAGAGCTAGTTCTGCCAAGTTGAGAGCGCTAAAAAAGCTATGACAAACACACAATTTAAAAAGATTAAGAAACAAGCTAATAGAAGAAAAAGGATTGGTAATGTGTACAGTGCTATTAATAAAAAAATTGTTATGCGTCTGTTGTTAGTGGCTGTAGGTATTTTAGTGGTATGTCAGGTAACTATGTCTTCCAATTTAGCAACTAAGGGTGCGCGGATAAATGAGCTGAATCGTGAGCTGGAACAATTAAAAAAGGAGAAAGAAGAGCTCTCATTAGAAATCTCCTCTTTAGGCTCCCTTTCGAGAATTAAAAAAGTAGCCTCTACAGAGTTATATATGGTTGAGGGGCAAGCATTTGTTGATTATTTAGAACCCTCTCAAAGTCTAGCATCTCGGTAATAGTTTAATTTCATGGTAAAAAAAGGAACAGGAACTTCTTGGCGAATACATCTAGTATCTATATCTGTTTTTGTCGGTTGTGCTTTAATTATTTTTAAGCTTTTTACTATTCAGGTACTGCAGTATCATAAGTACACGGAGGCGGCGGAAAACCAGCACTGGAATGAGTCTCTAATTCCAGCTGCACGCGGCGAAATATTTACAGCGGACGGTACAAAACTGGTTACCAATCGGACAGTGTATTTAATTTACGCAGAGCCACCGCAAATTGAAAATCCTTACCTTGTTGCCGAAAGGTTAGTTGATTATTTTCTTGAAGAAAAAGGCTGCAAAGTTGTGAATAGTAGTTTAAGTGCTGATTTAGATCCTTTTCAAACAAAGCGTGCTTGTCAGGAAGTTTTGGAGCAAAGATTGAGATTTGAAAGACAGTGGGTACTGTTAGCTCACAAATTTAATTCCGATTTTAAGGAAGAGATCGAGGCGATGGAAATAGATGGAATTGGGTTTGAGGAAGAATCTGAGCGGTATTATCCTGAAGGAACTCTAGCAGCACATATGCTTGGGTTTGTTGCATCTGATTTTGTTGGTGGCGAAAAGGGTTACTACGGTTTGGAAGGCTACTACGATGGTAATTTGGGGGGGACTCCTGGGAAAATATTAGAGGAACGAGATGCTTTAGGCAGACCAATTCCTGTTGGTGAATACAGGAAAATACCATTTCGCAATGGTTCGGATTTAGTGTTGACTATTGAGCGATCTCTGCAGTTTATTCTTGAACAGCATTTACGAGCCGGCCTAAAAAAGTATGGAGCTGAAAGTAGCACTGCTATAATGATGAAGCCCCACACAGGTGCTATTTTGGCTTTGGCCAACTTTCCCACGTACGACCCTTCCATTTCTCCGTCAGCAGAGCTAATGTCAGAAATTGTTCAACAGGGTGAAGACGCTGAGGTGGAAGAAACCAAGGGAGATGATGGTGCGGATAAGGTTGTTAACCGGCGTAACTACGCTATTGCTTCTACATACGAACCAGGTTCTGCACTTAAATCGTTGAGTATGTCTGCTTCTATTGATTCAGGGGCAGTAACCCCCCAAACAACGTTTGAATGCAATGGACCTATGCAAATAGGTGGTTATACAATTCGCACTTGGGATAACAAGTATCACGGGGTAGAATCAATGATTCAGGTTTTGCAGAATTCCTGTAATGTTGGTGCCGCTTGGGCAGCACAGCAGCTTGGTGGTGATGTGTTGCGCCAATACTATTTAGATTACGGCTTGGGCAGATTAACTAACATTGATTTAGAAGGTGAAGATACGGGTAGTGTTAAAGATATGTCTGAATGGCGAGAAATTGATACAGCTACTAATTCGTTTGGGCAAGGTATATCTCTAACTCCTTTGCAACTGATTACTGCCTTTTCAGCTATTGTGAATGATGGTGTTCTAATGCGTCCGTATGTTGTTTCTGAGATACATAAAGAAGATGAAATTCTCCATTTTGGATCAGAAGAAGTTAAACAAGTCTTAAGTGAGGAAACTGCTGCTATTATGGTAGAGATGCTGACGGCAGCTGCGGAAAAAGGTGAGGCAAAGTTTTTTGTTTTGGAAAATTATCACGTTGCTGGTAAGACTGGCACAGCGCAGATTCCTATTGAGGGGAAGTATGATCCTCATAATACTGACTGCACTTTTATTGGCTTTTTACCCAATTACCCGGAGTTTGTTTTGTTAGTTAAGCTGGAGAAGCCATCCACTAGTGTTTATGCTGCTGAGACTGCTGTACCTCTGTGGATGAACATTGTTCAGGATTTAATTGCCTACTACGGTTTCTCCCCCGATAAATAGCCCAACCACGCCTTTAAGTAGAGCGAGGGTCTACTTTAAAAAAAATACCTTGATGATCGGCCTCCGGCGGACAACGGTGTTACGTATTTGTAAGTCTTAGACGCTTTCTCTCTAGAAAACAATAAGTTAAGACTTAATGTATGTGATCCCGCACTTGTGGCCTACCTGTAGCCGGCAAAATCTCCGTTGTTATTACAGTTGAGTGTATTCTCAGGAGACTGCTAATACTTATTATCGCTACTAGTTTGGAAACCTTATAGTTCATTAGGCGAGCTCTTTCCGTGTTAAACTATTAATCTATGGAAAAAATTAACCAAGTTAATCAGTTCCAGTTATATTCAGATTTTGAACCGACCGGGGATCAGCCCCAGGCAATTGAAAAATTAACCGCAGGTATTACTGCTGGTATGGAGCATCAAGTACTGTTAGGAGTAACGGGCAGTGGTAAAACTTTCACTGTTGCCAATGTAATTGAAAATGTTCAACTACCAACCTTGGTAATTTCTCACAACAAGACACTGGCAGCACAGTTGTATCAGGAATTTAAAGAATTTTTCCCTGAGAACGAAGTTCATTATTTTGTTTCTTATTATGATTATTACCAGCCGGAAGCTTATGTACCCCAGCGCGATTTGTATATTGAAAAAGAAGTGGATATTAATAAAGAGATTGAAAAATTAAGGCACTCGGCTACGCAGGCGTTAATGACTCGGCGCGATGTAATTGTGGTTGCTTCAGTTTCCTGTATTTATGGATTGGGCAGGCCGGAAGACTACAGTCGACAAAGTTCAAATTTCAAAATCCAAATGACAAAAAGGAATGAAGTTATACAGGAGTTAATTCAATTACTATATGAAAGGAATGACTGGGATTTAACTCGAGCCACTTTCCGAGTTCGTGGAGATACAATTGAAGTTTTCCCTCCTTACGGAGAAGTTGCTCTTCGTTTTGAATTTCTTGGCGATCAGCTAACACAGCTTAGTTGGATTGATCCTGTTTCAGGCGCGGTAGAAGATGATGTAGAAGAAGTTCTGCTTTTTGCTGCCAGTCATTTTATAACACCGGATAAACGGCTAAAAAAAGCAACGAAGCTAATTGAGAGGGAGTTAGAAGACCAGCTGGAAAAGTTAAAAGGCCAGGGTAAGGATTTGGAAGCTCACCGGTTAAAACAGAGAATTGAATATGATTTAGAGTTGATGGAGGAGTTGGGATTTTGTCCTGGTATTGAAAATTACTCGCGTTATTTAACCGGTAGAGAAGAAGGGGAGGCACCGTATACTCTTTTGGATTATTTTCCGGATGACTATTTATGTATTATTGATGAATCGCATATGACCGTTCCCCAGATACGGGGGATGTACAAGGGTGATCGGGCTCGTAAGGAAACTTTAGTTGAACATGGATTCAGACTTCCTTCTGCGTTAGATAACCGTCCTCTCCGTTTTAATGAATTTCTTCCGCGTGTATCGCAGACAATTTACACTTCCGCCACACCTGGGGACTGGGAGATCGAGAAATCTAAGCAATCTTTGGAAAGGTTGGACCTTGTGCAGGGTCCAACCTATGCTAAGGTCCAACCTGTTGTGGAACAATTGATCCGTCCTACAGGTATTCTTGATCCTAAAATAGATATCTGTTCTACAGAAGGGCAGATTGAGGATTTAGCTAAAGAGATTGTGGTACGGAAGCAACAGGGGGAACGAGTGCTAGTAACTACCTTAACAAAAAGAATGGCTGAGGATTTGGCTGATTATTTGGACGATCCGGAAAAACTTTCTGATCTAGTTAAGGGTTCTGACTTGCGTCAGAATGACACTGCGCGTAGTTGTAATTCCGGGCAGTCCGGTCGTCATTCCGGACCTGATCCGGAATCTGAAACTGATTTACCTTCAATCAACGCCTGCTATTTGCACAGCGAAGTTGATACTTTAGACCGCTCCGATATCCTCGCCGACCTCCGCCGCGGTAAATACGATGTTGTTGTTGGTATTAACTTACTTCGTGAAGGCCTGGACCTTCCCGAGGTTTCACTGGTCGCAATTCTGGATGCTGATAAAGAAGGTTTTTTAAGGTCAGATACAAGTTTGATTCAGACAATGGGTAGAGCTGCTCGGCATGTTAGCGGCAAGGTAATTATGTATGCCGATCAAGTAACTGGTTCAATGCAGAGAGCAATTGATGAGGTTGAGCGCCGTCGCGAAGTACAAAAAAAATATAACGAGGAACACGGAATAGAACCGGAATCAATCCGCAAATCTATCCGTGCGCGGTTAGTTGCTGCTGTTGAGGATAAAGATGTAGAAACTGCGGAATGGAAATTACTGCCTCCGGAAGAACTGCGGGAAAAAATTTGGCAGTGGGAAAAAGAAATGCAGGAAGCTGCAGAGGTTTTGGATTTTGAAAAAGCAGCTGAACTGCGGGATAAAATAAGGGCTGCCAAGGCTCAAGTGTAGCTGTGCTCTCTTGCGCTCCGATCGAAGCATCGGAGCTTCGGAGGGTTATACTTCACTGCACGTACCCTCCTACGCTAAAGCTACGGAGGGTTACGCGTCCGTAAAGCGAAACTGCGGACTGCTCCGCAGCCCTTGTTTTGCTAACGGCTGCGTAAAAAAAATAGCGGCAAGGGAAATATTCTTGTTTTTCCCTCACCGCTGTGCGTTGCGATCAACTACCAGTCTTGAACATCTTGCCAGGCCAGATCGAGATCTTCTAGGCAAGGGCCAGATTTATCCGAAGGCTCTAAATCCAAATCCAACTCCGCCCTCAGTCCGCCGGGAAGTTCCTCGACGACAAGTTCCCACGTTTCGGAATTGTAGATCTTATCGAAGTATGCCAAGTCGGTAAGCATTCTTGCCTGTTGTAGGTTTTGCTTTTTCGGGTTCCAGATCTGATTCAGTGCCGGTAGCTTGCTGGCAAGGAAGATCCAGACAGCTGTTGCTGGACCTTCTGTTGCTTCCAACCATCTAAGTTCTTCTTTGTAGATCACTTGCCATTCCTCCGGCATTTGACCTGCATCAAGTTTAGCTGTCGCAGTCCGGAAATCTTCAAAAGCGTTATCGTAGTGCAAGTCTTCAACTAGCTGTTCGCTTTGGCTGAGAAAGGTCATTTTGTCACCTTCCTTTCCTAGGACCAGGTCGCTTCGTCCCGCCAGTCGATTGGATCATCGGGACGGTAGAAATCAAGTTTGAGTCCTATCTCCTTTGCTATGTCCGCTGTTGGTACTCCATCGTTCGCCATGAAAGCAATCTCCTCGTCCAGGTACTCATCGGCAGCGAAGGCTGCCTGCGAGTGGAGGCTGGACGCTGTCGGCTCCAGCGATTTCAGTTTTCCGAGACGCTCCTGGTAACTCTTCCACTGCTCTCGGTCAAACTTAGGCGCGTAGGTGTTAACTATGCGGAGTCCGACTATCAAAGCGGGAAGTAGGTTGTAGAACCCCAGAGGCTCTTCTTTGGCGTCAATACCTCTAGTGTAAAGCTCCCAAACTTTCTCCCTGCTGTTCCAGTGGACGCTTGTCCAGACAGCATCGTCAACGGAAACTGGAACTCCCGTGTACCGTTTGGGAATGATGCGAATGGAAATTCCTTCCGCATGCACCTCAACGCGGTACCAGCTCCTGCCCCAGCCGCGTCCGTGGATCAGCTTAACAAGCCAGCTGACCCTGCGCGGGAAGCGCGGTTTGCTTAGCAACCGGTTCAGTTGCTGGAAATAAATCTCCTGCCATCGCTGCGGTTTGCGGGACACCTCTGTGCGGTACTGCTGTAGTCCGAGCTCTCGCTCAGTCCGATCCGCCTCGTGCAGAATGCTGTGTAGTACTTTGCCCAACAGATCCATCTCTCCCTCCTATAGGTAATTCTGCGCTTTCTCGCCTAATCAGTTCCCTTGTACTATAGCACAAAAACCCGCCCCTTGCAATTATAGGACTACCATTTTGGATACGACGATTGTACGATTCAATTCGGGATAGTGGGTACGAGAAGAGGACAAAATCTGTGTTACAATTAAAAGATTGGCCTTTTTTATGTCTAAAAATATTGAAATCAAGAACGCTTCTGAGCACAATCTCAAAAGCGTTGATCTACAAATTCCAAAAAACAAGCTAGTTGTTTTTACCGGTGTCTCCGGCTCCGGCAAGTCGTCTATGGCTTTGGATACAATTTATGCAGAAGGACAGCGCCGCTATGTTGAATCATTAAGCTCCTACGCCCGCCAGTTTTTAGGTGTTCATTCCAAACCGGAAGTGGAATCAATTCAGGGTCTTTCTCCCGCTATAGCTATTAGCCAAAAAAAACCTTTTCATAACCCTCGTTCCACAGTGGGGACAATTACCGAAGTTTACGATTATTTGCGTTTGCTGTTTTCACGTATTGGGCATCCGCATTGTCCAGAATGCGGGCGGGAGGTGCAGCGCCAGAGTGCGCAGGAGATTGTGGATGCTGTGCTTTCTGATTTTGGTAAAAGCTATCCAAAAGCAGGGTACCGGCTTTTGATACTTGCACCGCTGGTTAAAGATAAAAAAGGTGAGTACACAAATCTTTTTGAGAATATGCAAAAGAAAGGATTTACACGAGTGCGCGTGGACGGGCAGATACGCAAAGTTAGCGAAGATTTTGTTCTTCTTAAAAACAATCGCCATACAATTGAAGCTGTTGTGGATAGGATAATTATTAACAAGGATAACGTAGATGATGATTCTCTTTACTCCCGTTTGTTCGATTCCATAACTCAGGCACTTAATCTTTCCGGCGGGGAACTGGTAGTCAGCGAAGTAAAAGACAGCTCTTTTGAGTTTCCGGAAAAACCGGAAGAAATGGAAGACCATCTATATTCGGAACTGTTTGCCTGTCCTGACTGTAATATTAGTTTGCAGGAATTGGAGCCGCGCAGTTTTTCTTTTAATTCGCCTCACGGTGCTTGTCCACGCTGTGATGGTTTAGGAACAATTTTTAAAGTAGATGAAGAAAGTTTGTACAGCTCTCTGCTAAGTGTAAATGAAGGCGGTGTTTACCCTTTTTCCAGTCAGCTGGTCCATGACACATGGTACAAGCGGTTGGTGAAAGCTGTTGCTGTTGAGCAGAATATAGATCTGGATCAGGAATTTAGAAATATGTCGGACAAGGATAAAGAAATTTTGACTTGGGGAACTGGTGATAAAGAATATTTAGTTTCCGGACGTAACCGTCATGGTAAAATGACCAGTTTTAAGCGGGCTTTTCACGGTTTCACTGCGGAGGTTCAGCGGGTTTACAACGAGACCAATTCTGACCGACGGCGCAGTGAGATGGAAAAATTTATGGTGCGCAAGGAATGTCCTAAATGTTCTGGTTCACGTCTGAAAAAAGAGGCGCGTTCTGTTGCTATTTTAGGCAAAAATATTGCACAGGTTACAGATATGAATATTGAAAATACATTGATTTGGAGCAAAGCATTAGGTAAAGAGGTTAGTGTTAGAGAAAGGGAAATATCTGCACCTATTGTTCGCGAAATTTTCACAAGGTTGCGGTTCTTAAACTCAGTTGGATTGAGTTATTTGACGCTGAGCCGCGCTGCAGCAACGTTATCCGGTGGTGAGGCACAGCGTATCCGTTTAGCATCACAGATTGGTTCCGGCCTTTCCGGCGTTGTTTATGTTTTGGACGAGCCTTCTGTCGGTCTGCACTACCGTGATATGAACAAATTAATGGACACGCTTAAATATTTGCGCGATTTAGACAATACAGTTGTTGTTGTTGAGCACGATCAGATAGCAATAGAGGAGGCGGATTGCATTGTTGATTTTGGTCCGGGAGGAGGACGGCTGGGAGGCGAGGTAGTTGCTACCGGCAGTCCGGAGGAAATTAAAGAGATGGATACATTGACAGGGGATTATTTGGCGGGGCGGAAAAGGGTTGTTGTTGAACAATCGGGTCGCGTAGGGGCGGCTCCGGGTGGGCGCCCGTCTGATGTGGATGACACACCGCCTCCGCAAGACCAATCCGAATTACAAATCATCAACGCCTCCCACCACAACCTTAAAAACATTGATGTTCAAATCCCTTTCCACAAATTCACCTGCGTAACCGGTGTTTCCGGCTCCGGCAAGTCAACTTTAGTTTTAGAAACTATCCACCGCGCACTTCGCCGGGAATTGGGGATGCGGATTGACCAGGCGCCGGGTAAACATGACGGTATTATTGGTGCAGAAGCAATTGACAGAGTTTACGAAGTTGACCAATCACCAATCGGCCAAACTCCGCGTTCCAACCCGGCAACTTACACCAAAGCGTTTGATTATATCCGCAAAGCGTTTGCCCGTACAAAAACAGCGCGGATGAAAGGTTTTGACAAAGGTCACTTCTCGTTCAATACCAAGGGCGGCCGTTGCGAAGCGTGCCAGGGCCAGGGTGTGGAAAAAATTGAAATGCAGTTTTTGCCCGATGTTTATGTAACTTGTGAAGTTTGTGACGGGGCCCGATACAACAGGGAAGCATTGGAAGTGGAATATAGAGGTAAGACTATTAAAGATGTTTTGGATATGACTGTTGATGAAGCTTTATCTTTCTTTAGCCGGATTGATCCTTTGCAAAAACGATTGCAGTTACTGAGCGATGTTGGGTTGGGTTATATTCAGTTAGGCCAGCCTGCGCCGACACTTTCCGGTGGTGAGGCGCAAAGAGTTAAGCTGGCAAAAGAGCTTTCCAAATCTCCAAAAGGGCACACTTTTTATATTTTAGACGAACCTTCTATTGGTTTGCATCCGCATGATTTAGTTAAACTTTTGCGAGTTCTGCATCGGTTAGTTGCCCGCGGTAATACTGTCCTTGTAATTGAGCACAATCTTGATATAATCCGCAACGCAGATTGGTTAATTGATTTAGGTCCGGAAGGGGGAGAAGCGGGGGGAGAAATAGTTTTTACTGGCACGCCGGAGGAGATTGTAGATTGCGAAAAATCCTACACCGGCCGCGCTCTTGAACAGGTTGGACCTTATTAAAGGTTGGACCTTGACCAAGGTCCAACCTTCAGAGAAAATGATGCTATATTTATGCCTGCTAAAAACGTAAGAAAACATTACGTTTCCAATGTTTATTACCACATTTACAATCGTGGCGTTGATGGTAGAAAAATATTTACATCAGATAAAGACTGCAAGATATTTCTTTATTATTTGAAACGTTATTTAGCGCCTCGAGATGATCCTGATCAATTTATACCTTCAAAGATTCGTATGCTGCAGGAAAACCTCAAGCTTATCTGTTACTGTCTTATGCCTACACATTTTCATCTGCTTGTGTATCAAAAGGTGGAAAGGGCTATAACAGAGATTATGCGGCGTGTTTGTACAGGCTATGTTAGCTACTTTAATAAAGAACACGGTCGAAGAGGGTCATTGTTTGAATCGAATTACAAAGCAGCGATTATTGATTCTGAATTATATTTTTTGCATTTGAGCCGGTACATTAATCTAAACCCTCAAAGTTTGGATCCTAAAGAAAGTGTTTTTGATCACAGTTGGAAATCGTTCAGAGATTACCCATATTCTAGTTACGGTGAATATATAGGTAGGAAGAAAGCGAAGAAGTGGTTAGATACTGAGCCAATTTTAGAGTTGTTTCAGCCATCCGATAACCGGTCTTCAATAACTTTGTTGGTTGGTACAGGTATAGGATCGTACAAGGATTTTGTAGAGGATTATTCACAAAACTCGCAGGAGCTGTTGGGTGAGCTGTGTTTGGATGCAAAGTAGTTGTTTGCACAATTATTTATGGTCCTTTGTTTGGATTTAGCTTTAAGTTTTTGTTATGCAGTTTGGAATTAATATTGAAAATGAGAGTAGTTTGCATTCTCAGTTAAAGACTTGGTTAGTTCACGATGGTGGCGAATTGGAGAGCAAGGTAGGGGATTATGTAATTGATGTTGTACTTGGTGATTTACTTATCGAAGTCCAGACCAGCTCTTTTAATTCTATCGTGCCTAAAATTAAGAAACTCATTTCTAATTACAATGTTAGGCTAATTTATCCAATAGCAAGTGAAACTTGGTTAGTGTATGTTAATAAGCAAGGTAAGCAACTTAGACGTAGAAAGTCGCCAAAAAAAGGGGATTTTACAGATCTTTTTACAGAACTGATCCACGTTCAATTACCTTTTGACCACCCCAACTTCTCGCTTGAAGTTATGTACATTCAAAAAGAAGAAGTGCGCTGTGATGATGGTAAAGGAAGCTGGCGGCGCAACGGTGTTAGTATAGTTGACCACCGCTTGCTGGAAGTATGCGAGAGGGTGCTGTTGGAAAGTTCCGCTGATATTAACGCGCTGTTTCCACAAGAACTGCCAACGCAGTTTACAAACAG
>CAYVIL010000010.1:0-21507 GCA_964451675.1 uncultured Candidatus Saccharibacteria bacterium | reverse complement strand
GCAGCAAAGAAGGTGATCCGTTGTACGTTGGCAAAGCAGCAAATTTAAAAAACCGTGTCCGGCAGTATTTTCAACCCGGCGCCGACCTCGGTCCAAAAACTTCCCTTATGGTAGAACAAATTGCAGATATTGAATATTTTGAAACAGATTTGGAATTTAATGCCTTTTTACTGGAATCTGATTTAATTAAAAGGCTGAAACCAAAATACAACCGCCAGTTAAAAGATGATAAATCTTACCCCTATATTGCAATTGCCAATGAAAAATACCCGCGGGTTTTAATGACGCGGAACAAAAATCTGGAAGCAGAATATTTCGGGCCCTACCCGCAGGGAGATATCCGCCGCGCTTTAAAATTTATCCGCAAAGCAATTCCTTACCGTACCTGCTCGGACTCTAAATTTTCCCGCTACCAAAAGATAGGACGGGGGTGTTTATTCGCGGATATTGACCTCTGCCCCGCCCCGTGCGTTAATGAAATTTCCGAAAAAAAATATAAACAGTTTATTGACCATCTTCGCAAACTTCTCCAGGGGAAAGCAGATGAAATTATTATTGATTTGGAAGAAGAGATGAAAGATTTTTCCAAGCAAAAAGAGTACGAGCAGGCAGGAGAAATTCGCGACCAAATTAAGCAGTTGAAATATTTGCAAAAAGGCTTCCGCAGTTATAAAAAAACGGATATAGATATAAATGTACCGGAAGATAAGCGCAAACAACCACTGCGGCAACTGCAGGCGGAGTTAGATCTGCCAGTCCTGCCAGAGAGGATAGAAGGCTATGATGTTTCCAATATTCAAGGAAAGCAGGCGACAGCATCAATGGTTGTTTTTGTGGACGGAGAAGTGAAGAAAGACCACTACCGCCGCTTCAAAATCCGAATGGAAGACGAACCCAACGATGTCGCAATGCTCAAAGAAGCCCTCTTCCGCAGAACAGCGTACCTAAAGCCTGAAGTAGACCCTCGCTCTACTTTAGAGCGGAGGGATGCTTCTTTTAGGGAAGTGGCGGATCTAGTCCTTATTGACGGGGGTAAAGGGCAGCTTAATGCGGCGGCCGGTGTTTTACAGCAGCGGAAATTAGAGATTCCGGTAGCTTCGTTAGCTAAGAGGGAAGAATTGGTCTTTTTTGCTTTGCCCCCGGAGTACGCGTTGCAGGGTCCACTTGTTTTGCCAAAGTCGTCGCCGGCTGTTCAGCTTCTTCAGCGCGTCCGTGACGAAGCGCACAGGTTTGCGTTAAAATATCACCGGAAGTTGCGTAACCACGCTGAGCGTGGTTTTAGAAGTTTTTAGCTGCGCTAAAAACCTCATCTTATTTGAAGAGTAGCGCGATTTGTCGTACGGACTGCAGTTCGCTACTACAGATTGTGGGATTTTATATTAAATTATGAAAAAAGTTACAATTATTGGCGGAGGTCCGGCGGGAATGATTGCCGGAATTGCTGCAGCGCGGCACGGTGCTGGTGTAACTCTTTTGGAAAAGAATGAGCAGCTTGGTCGGAAACTGCTTATGACAGGTAAAGGGCGCTGCAATCTTACAACTACAAAATCAAAAAGAGAAATTGTTGAAGAGTTTGCTAAAACTTGCAACGGTGAGTTTTTGTGGAACTCTCTTGCCCAGTTTGATAACAAAGATACAATGCAGTTTTTTGAAGATCTTGGTGTGGAACTAAAGGAAGAGCGCGGGCAGAGGGTATTTCCAAAAAGTGATCAAGCGCAGACTGTTCTAAGTGCGTTGCGGTCTGAGCTTCAGAATCAAGATGTAAAAGTGAAAACAGAGACAGAAGTTACGGCAATAAAAAAATTGGAGCATGGTTTTACAGTAGCAACTGCTGACCGAGATATCGAGACTCCAGCATTAATTATTGCTACTGGCGGGTTGAGCTACCCGGAAACTGGTTCTACTGGGGATGGCTATGCTTTTGCACAGTCTCTTGGCCACACTATTAACACTTTGAAACCAGCACTGGTCGGTTTAGAAGTTCCGCACGGAGAAATTCATCATCTCCAAGGTCTTACATTAAAAAATGTTACTTTCCGGTTGTTTAGGGAGAATGAGCTTTTAGCAGAAGAATTTGGCGAGCTGCTTTTTACCCATTATGGCATTTCAGGACCCATTGTTTTGGAAGTAAGCCGCTTTATTGACGAAAGAGAAGGGAGGTTGTTGGGTGAACTTGATTTAAAGCCAGCGCTCTCAAAAAGTCAGCTGGACGATCGTATTTTACGTGAGATTAAAAAAAGTCCTAGACAGCTTTTTAAAAATATGGTTAAAAATTTATTGCCGAGTGCAATGGTCCATATAGCAAGTGATTGGACAGGCATTTTAGAAAATCAGCAAGCAGGGCAGATTACTGCGGAACAGCGCTTTCAGCTGGTTAATTTTTTAAAGCGCTTTCGTTTTGTTATTGATTGTTCAAGGCCAATTGATGAAGCTATTATTACTGCTGGTGGGGTTAGTTTGGAAGAAATCAGCCCCCATACTATGGAATCGAAACTTATCCCTGGCCTTTATTTTCCCGGTGAGATATTAGATTTGGATGGGCCAACTGGAGGGTTTAATTTGCAGATCTGTTGGACTACTGGATATGTTGCTGGCCAAAGTGCTTCCAGCTCTTAGGTTTAAGAATGCTTAAATTGAGCTCTTGAGTACTATTATTGAAAACCTTTGTTTACGGGTTGATCTGGATTGTAAATAGCTGTAACTTTAAGGAGTAATGCTTTCTTCTATTAATACAAAAATTATTGCTACAATTGGCCCCGCATCTTTACGTTTACCTGTTCTTCAAGAAATGGTTAATGAGGGAATAGATTATGTAAGAATTAATACCGCGTACGGTAGCACTTCACAGTACGATCTAATTTTGGATAATTTGAAACAAATTAAGACAGAGAAAAAAATCGAAGTAATATTGGATATCAAAGATTTGGATAAGATAGAGTATGCTTTGAAAAATCGCATAACGAATATTGCTTTGTCTTTTGTGCATGGTCCGGAACAAGTAGAAGAATTACGGGAAAAAATCCCTAGTTCTTTTATAATTTCCAAGATTGAATCAAAGCGTGGGGTAGAAAACTTTGACAGTATTTTGGGTATTTCTGACAGTATTATGGTAGCGAGAGGAGATTTAGGGAGGGCGGTTTTTTTGGAAAAAGTACCTGTTTTACAAAAGGAATTTACTTTGAAGACGCTTAAACAAGGAAAGTTTTTAATAACCGCAACGGAAATGTTGCTTTCTATGGTTAATAACCCGCAGCCTTCGAGAGCTGAAGTTTCCGACGTTGCCAATGCTGTTTTTGATCAATCTTCTGCAGTAATGCTTTCGGAGGAAACAGCTATTGGTAAGTATCCGGTACCGGCTGTAAGAATAATGCGGAAAATTATTGAAGAAGCTGAAAAGTGGAATTGTGAAAAAGCACTATTCCTTAAATAAATTTAATTTTTATGCCTATTTGTTATAGGAGATTATTTTAGATAACAAGGAGGTGATTTCTATTGGCTAAACCATACCAGAATGCAACTACAATTTGTATTGTTGTTTCCATATTGGCAGTGCTAGGAATAATATTAGGTATTGCAACTTCTAACCCGCTTTTTCCTGTTCTGTTTCTTCTACCAGCAGTTGGTTATGAAGTTTACCGAACAGAAGGAAAAAGTACAAAGCTTGCTTCTATAGTTATGTTAGTAGCGCTTGCGGCAGAGGTAGTTTTTATTTTATTTGGAGTTCATTTTAATGTAGCCGAGTATCTTGGTTATTCTGGTCAGTACATTACTGGATACTACGTTCCTTTTGGTGATATCCAAATTTTGGCACCTTCGTTAATGGCAGTTTCTGCTGTAGTTCTTTTGACTAACACCCGTGGTAGGTACACAAAATGGTTGGCAATAGTTATTTTTGCTACTGCGTTTGGCATTGTTTATACGGTGGATCCAACAGCTTTCCAGCAATTACTAAAAGTTGGTGTAAAGGAAGGTATGCGTAAGATGCGCTTTTAGTGAGAGTTTGCATTACATTTTTTACCTCAAGCTGATCAGTATTTTTGCTTTTTAGAGCAACTGCAATATTACCTGTGTGTGCTAAAATGATTGCTGCAGCAAATGTTAAAAGTAGGAGTTATTTTTGGCGGTATGTCCTCAGAAAAAGAAATCTCTCTAGCTACTGGGAGATATGTTTATTCTTTGCTAAATCCTCAGCTTTTTGAAGGTGTGGCTATTTACATGGATGGCGATGGTAATTTGTGGGTTATCCCTGATAAATTAGTTATTCAGAATTCGACAGCGGATGTGGAAGAGAAGTTAGATAAAGAGGGGAAACGTGTTGTGTTTCGTCAGTTGCCAAACTTGGTTGACTTACTGTTTATTACCTTGTTAGGGAAGTACGGCGAGGATGGTTCTATACAGGGAGTCCTGGAGCTTCTGGATCTCCCTTATACCGGTTCCGGTGTTTTAGCATCAGCAATCGGAATGAATAAAAAAGTTCATAAGTCGTTGTTGCGTGGGGCTGGGTTTACGGTTCCAAAGGATATCTTAGTAGCTTCTGAAAGGCTAGCTATTGCCGAATTGTCGTCGGAAATTAAAAGCTCTTTCAATTATCCTTGTGTAGTAAAACCGGTTGCGGAGGGGTCCAGCGTTGGGGTGGCTTTTGTTAGGGAGGAAAATGAGCTAGAGGAGGCTTTAGAAGCGGCTTTTCAATATGATCCGGAGGCGCTAGTTGAAGAATATATAGAAGGTACAGAATTTATGTGTGTTGTTCTAGGTAATGATAATCCGGAAGCGATGGAGCCGACTGAAGTTGATTTTGCGGGACCTATTCATACCTACGACAGTAAATATATGCCGGGAAGGGCTCGTTACCATACTCCACCGCGGCTTGAGGAGAACGTAATAAAAGAGATTCAGGAAACTGCAATTGCAGTGTATAAACTAATTGGTGCTAAAGGTTATGGGCGTGTGGATGGCTATGTTTTTAAGGATGAAATAATTATTGGTGAGCCGCATACTGGGACAATTATGGTCCCGTCTTCTTATGTTTTTCAGCAGGCAGCAAGACACAAGGCAAGTCTAAAGGGTCAGGATAAGAAAGCATTAAGCCCTAGGGATTTGGTTACGAAAATAATTGAGTTAGCACAGGAAGCACATGAGGAAAAGAAAGGTCCTTTGGGTTAGGTATTAATAATTATGGAAAAGAATATCGGTATTTTTTTTGGGGGGCGTTCTTCGGAACGTGAGATATCGTTAGAATCTGGTCGTCACGTGTACAACAATTTAGATAGATCTAAGTACACGCGTATTCCTATTTTTGTGGATGGACAGGGCTGTTTGTGGAAAATTCCGGAAGCGTTGCTGTGGATGAATAAAACGGAAGATATTGTTGAAAATTTGTCGGTAGCAGAGCAACTAAGTTTTAGCCAGTTGACTGAGCTAATTGATTTTGCTTTTCTTACTCTGCACGGTAAATACGGTGAGGATTGTTTTCCAGGGCTGCTTCGTATTTTGAATATTTCTAATAATAGCGGTGGGGTACTGGGTGGTGCTCTTTCAATGAACAAGTTTATGCAGAGAAAAATACTGAGATCGGTTGGTTTACATGTGCCAGACCATTTAGCAATTCATGATAAAGATCAGCTTACCGATTATGAAGATCGAATTAAGGAAATAGAATTTCCGTTAATTGTCAAACCTTCCCGGGAAGGATGCAGTTTAGCAATAAGCAAGGTGAACAGTATGGAGGAGTTAGTACCAGCTTTAGAGGCTGCTTTTAAATATGATAATTTGGTTTTGGTTGATGAATATTTGGAGGGAAAAGAAATTACAACAACAGTTATAGGAAACGAGGACCTTTACGCTTTGTTACCTACTGAGACTCCTAGTAAAGGAGCATTTCTGACAGTGGAAGAAAAATTTTTACCTGGTGATGCTAAAATGATAACTCCTCCGGACCTGCCTCGAAAAATTATCGAAAGTATTCAGGAACAGTGTGTAAAGGCGTATCAAGCATTGGATATTAAAGTTTTTGCACGTATTGATGGTTTTTGGATTAATGACAGTCGGTTTGTTATTTTGGAACCGAACACTCTTCCAGGAATGACTCCGTCTACTTGCGTTTTTCACCAGGCCGCAGAAGCTGGTATGACACCCAGCCAATTTTTTGACAAGGTAATTGAGCTAGGTTTTTCTTCTAGCAGTGGGCGTTAAAATTAGAAGAATATTTTAGGTGTATTGGTCTGGCAGATCGTTTTCAAATAAAATTATATCTTTAGGTCTGGTAAGCTTAGCCAACTTGTCTTTCCCTGACTCCAGTGACTTAACAAAATGGAGATTAGTCGTTTCAAATGCTGTTTCTTTTATGCCTTTTGCTATGTTCCAGGAACGTTTGGTATCTCCGACTAATAAGATTACATCAGCAATTTTACCTGCTTTTCTACCTAACTTATAGTGAGTAGATTGTTCTTTGTGCCCTAATTCCACAATACCTGGAGTAACAAGTATTTTGCGTCTGCTGTCAAAGCACGAAAGCACGTTTAGGGCTTCTTCAAATCCTTTGGGATTAGATGAGTAGGCATTATCCAAAATTAGAATTCCATTACCCGGATCAATAAGTTGCATTCTGTGCGGTATATCATTCAGCTGTTCTATAATTTTTTTCTGTGTGTCAATTGCTATTTTTAGGTATTGAGCAACCGCAATTGCGGCTAAAGTGTTTTGCACCTGCCCTTTGCCAAGAAGAGATGATTTTATCTGAATATCTTTTTGTGGTTTAGAGTTAGATGTTTCTGCTGGGAAATTTGTTAAATGGAGAGTAAATGTGGTAAATGGTTTAGGTGCAGTTTCAATGTTTATGTTAGTAGCGGTAACTTGAGCGTTTTTGTTTGTACTTGTTGCATAAGTTATTTTTAATTGCTTAATTTTTTTTGCTTTTTTGCTTATATATCTATTATCTGCATTTAGTACTGCAACACTTTTTTTTGGTAGCGATTTGATAAGTTCAAATTTAGCTTCAACAATGATTTTTAAGGAATTAAACCGTTCTAAGTGCTGCTCTGTTATTCCTGTTACTATGCCGATTTCAGGTTTTACCAATTTGCAAATTTGTTCAATTTCTCCTTTTTTATACGCTCCCATCTCAACAATAAATATTTCGTGGCAGTTTTTCAGTTGTTTTAGTATAATTTTGGCTACGCCCAATTCTGTGTTGTAGCTATGCGGTGTAGCTAACACATTGTATTTTGTAGACAAGAGCTCCTTAAGTATCAGTTTGGTAGAAGTTTTACCGTAACTGCCTGTAATCCCTATTACTTGTACTTTTTTTTGCCTGTTAATTTTGAATTTAGCAATAAGTATCACAACTTTTTTGGCAGCTGTCTCCATAGGTTTAAGAAGAGTTGCCGCAAATATCAGACTGGACTTTTTACTTGAGCCAATACTAAGAAAGCGGATTATTTTAGCTACGCTGTAAAGTAGTAGAGCTTTAAGTGTCCAGTTTAATTGCTGTTTCTTTTCTAGCTTTTTGTTTTCCCAATCCGGGTTTTCTTTTAACCAGCTCTCGAATCTGTCTAAGTTGTATTCTTCCAACTGAAGAATATATAGTAATTTACGCATTATTTAATTATTTAGTGAGCATAATTGTATAATCTAAGTCGCTTTAATTTAATTATTGGGATACATGCTGTTGTTCTTTAAGCCAAGAAAGTATTTCATTGCTAACTTCTTCTGGTTTTTCGAGGAAACAGAAATGTTCTGCATTTTCAATAATTTGTAAGTCAGAATTAGGAATGAGTTTATGGATCTCTTTACCCTGTTTTAATGGTGTTTCTTTATCGTTTTCTCCCCAAACAATGAGCGTCGGTTGATTGATCTTTTTAAAATCTTTATCAAGATTTTCGTCAACTACTTTGAGGAAAGTTCGTTGCATTTTTCCTGCTTTTAAATAATCCTCCTCTTTAGCTAATTTGTATATAAATTGTCTAGCGGATTCAGCGTAATTCTTTAGTACAGGGAGACTGAAAAACTCTTTACCCAGCTTTGCGGCCACCTTGAATCCATCAGTTTTAAAAGAGTTCGCTTTTAGCCCTGCGCTGTTTATTAGTATTAAACTGCTGATTGTAGTGTGTGTATTTTGCTGGTTTGAACACAGTTTTGCAGCGATTCTTCCACCAAATGAGTGACCAATTAAATTGACGTTTTTCATCCCTAAACTGTTGATAAATTCGTTGGTAAAGTTGCTGTAATCAGAAACTCCCCAAGTATCTTTGGGTGTATCCGTGCGGCCAAAACCGGGAAGGTCTAGTGCTGTCACTTTGTATTCGGTAACCAAGGTCTGCGTTAGGGATACCCATATTTGGGAATCTGCGCCCCATCCATGGAGGAGAATAATATCTTTACCGCCTCCGTAAGTTTCAAAGTATGTTTCTAAATTCTGTACTGTTATTTTCACCTAGCTGAATTATAGCAAGGTTAGCTGTTTAAAGAAAAAACGCTGCCATAGGGGTTTCTTTTATGTCAGCGTTGCTATCTCTTCCCAGTTCCAGTAAACAACGCGGTTCTGTTGGTCAACTAAGCACACTCGCTGACTACACTTGCCGTTTGCAGTTTGATCCTGATTATATGCATATTACAAGTTCGCTAGTTGGTGTGCATAACGTTTATAATACATTGGCAGCTGTCGGTGCTGTAAACTGTTTGGGAATAGAACAAGAGTTTGCGGCTAAGGCTATAAAAAATTTTAAGGCTCCTGTTGGGAGGTTTGACCGTGTTGAAAATAATCTGGGCCTAAATATTATAATTGATTTTGCTCATACTCCTAATGCTATGAGGAATGTTCTCTCTTTAGTTCGGAAGCAAATTGATGGAGCACCTTTTAAATTAATTGCTTTGTTTGGTTGTGCTGGAGAACGCGATAAATACAAGCGCAAACAGATGGGTAAGATTGCTGCAAAGTATGCAGATGTTATTATTTTGACTGCTGAAGACCCGCGTACGGAGGAGGTTAATGATATAATAGACCAGATTGCGCAGGGTTGTATTGAGTCCGGAGCTGTTGAATTGCCTAATAGTGGTTTAGGAGCTGTGGAGGAAATAGAGCAATCTTCTTTCTTTCGCAAGCCAGATAGATACAATGCTATCCAATTCGCAATTAATGAGGTTGCAACCGTGGGGGATTGGGTATTACTATTGGGCAAAGGTCACGAACAGTTAATGTGTTACGTTAGTGTTGAACATCCTTGGGACGAGCGTGGGGCCGTTGAGCAAATGCTTACTGAGAAATAAGTATCCAATAAGTTTAAATCACTATGATTATTATTCCACAAACTGCAAAGTATTTAGGAGTACTGTTACTTTCCTTCCTTTTTACTGGTGGTTTAGCTATTCCTTTTATAAATTTGCTTTATCAGCTTAAATTTCGAGCTCCAAAAGTGAAGAGCAAAGATTTTTTTGGACGCAGAACTGTTTTTAATAGACTGCATGGGCATAAGGTAGGAACACCTGTCGGCGGTGGTATTTTGGTTATTGTTTCTGCTTTTCTTTTTTCCTATTTTTTCTATGCAGTAACTGCGTTTCAGTTGAACTGGACTTCCAATATTTTATTTATTACTTTATTTTCTTTTGGGTTGCTGGGTTTGTATGATGATCTGCAGAAGTTTTTTAATATCGAGAGGACAGGCGTTTTCGGTCTTCGTATTAGGCATAAGTTTATGTTGCAATTATTACTGGCTTTGGGTATTGGCTGGCTGCTTTATTCACAGATGGGATTTGATAGTGTGTATGTGCCTATTTTGCGTTCTGAGTTATATTTAGGAGGCGGCTATATTGTTTACGCTGCTATAGTTATTGTAGCTACTTGCAACGCTTTCAATATTACTGATGGGCTAGATGGTTTGGCAGGTGGTTTGTTAATGATCGCGTTGGTAGCTTTTTGGCACTTAGCGACTTTGTGTCCTTATTCAGGAGATATAATTTTATTTATTGCAGTTATGCTTGGTGGTTTGTTAGCTTTCCTGTATTTTAATATTAAGCCCGCTCGTTTTTTTATGGGGGATAGTGGCGCATTAGCGTTTGGTGCTATGTTGGCGGTAGTGTCACTGTTAGTTAGAAGATCGCTTGCGTTGCCAATTATTGGTGGAGTATTTGTTGTTGAAGCTAGTTCATCGCTGGTTCAATGGGGATCAATGCTTTATTGCAGTGGCAAGAAAATTTTTAAAATTGCACCGTTGCACCATCATTTTGAAGCGCTAGGGTGGGAAGAAACAAAGGTCACAATGAGGTTTTGGTTAGCAGGTGCTGTGTTAGCGTTTGCTGGTCTGCTTTTTGCATTGTTATAGTTTTATGTTATGTCACGTTTACGCCGCAAATCTTCATTTAAACCGGATTTACCTTTTTTAATTACTGTTGTTGCTCTTCTCGTCTTCGGCTTATTAATGGTTTACGATTCTTCTGTGGTTTACGCCCATGATGTATTTGGTGGTAAGTACCATTTTTTGCTTTTGCATGTTTGGTGGGTGTTAGCTGGTTCTGCAGTTGCTTTTTTTGTATATTCGCTGGATTATCATATTTGGGAGCGGTTCTCATTATTGTTATTTATCTTAACTATTTTTATGTTGGTGCTTGTTCTTTTGCCAGGGGTTGGTGTTCAAGTTTGGGGAGCAACGCGCTGGATTGATGTAGGTAAGTTTAATGTTCAGCCCACAGAAGTTCTGAAATTTACTTTTATTCTCTATGTTTCAAGTTGGTTGTCATCATTAGGTACTAGCAAGAAGAAACGGTACAGCTTGTTAATGTTCTTAGGAATACTTGCGGTGGTTTTTGTGCCTATTTTGCTTCAGCCAGATTTAGGTACTGCTTTGGTTGTTGGAGCTATTGGGGTTTGTCTTTACTTTGTTTCTGGAGCACCACTGTGGCACTTTTTTGCTATTTTTATGGTTGCGTTTGTTGGAGGATCGTCGTTAATTTTTTCTAGTGCATACAGGAGGGAGAGGTTGCTAACTTATTTTAATCCTGGTCAGGCAGATCCGTTGGGTTCAGGTTACCATATTAACCAAATTCTTATTGCGTTAGGTTCGGGAGGATTGACTGGGTTGGGCGTTGGTAACTCAAGGCAAAAATATTTGTATCTACCTTCAGTTACGATGGATTCGATCTTTGCTGTAGTTGGTGAGGAGTTTGGATTTATTGGTGCTGCTTTTTTTATCATTTTGTTCGGTTTTTTGTTTTGGCGAGGGTTTTATATAGCTAACAGAGCACCAGATAAGTTTGGTAAGTTGCTTGCTTGTGGTGTGGTTTCTTGGTTTGCCATCCAAACTTTAGTAAACTTGGCAGCGATGACAGCTTTGGTTCCTTTAACGGGAATTCCTTTACCTTTGATTTCTTATGGTGGCTCATCAACAATTATCAATTTGGCAGGGGTTGGGTTGTTGCTTAGTGTGAGTAGATATGCTCAATCATAGATTTTAGCAGTATTGAGTTGGGATATTGAGATATTGGGATATTAGGATATTAAGTTTTTGTGAGGTTTTTGATTTATAATCGGATAAACTTAAAACAGGTGTTTAAGTTAATTATCTTAATCTCTTAATCTCTTAATCTCTTAATATCTTTAATCTTTGGCAATTTACAAATAGTATTACATATGCACTTAGACACATCACCCATCAACCAAACAAAACTCGTTTTCACTGGAGGTCATCACACCCCGGCTTTAGCTGTTATTGAGAAGTTATCAGATCAGTTTGATATATATTGGTTTGGGCATAAGTATTCTATGCATGGTTATGATCAAATATCAGCCGAGTATAAAACCATAACTGGACTGGGAATCACTTTTTACAATCTGCATGCAGGTAAAATATTTCGGACTTGGAATCTGATTGAGTGGCTACGAGTTCCTTTTGGTTTTTTACAGTCTTTATGGTGGTTGCTAAAGATCCGGCCGCAATTGATAGTTTCATTTGGTGGTTATTTGGCTGTGCCTGTTGTAGTGGCCGGTAAGGTTCTGGGAATCCCTTCTGTTACGCATGAGCAAACTGTTGTTTCTGGTTGGGCAAACAGAGTAATTGCTTTGTTTGCAGATAGAATTTTTGTAACTTGGGAGCAATCTAAAGATTATTTTCCCGCTGGTAAAGTTTCCGTTGTAGGATTGCCTTTACGGAAAGATGTGTTAGGTGGTGCACGTAAAGACTCTGTTGATGATATTACAACCTTACTAACAGATCTTCCTACTATTTACGTGACAGGAGGGAAGCAAGGGTCTCAAATTATTAATAGAGCTGTTATTGCTGTATTGCCTGATTTGCTAGAGCAATTTAATGTTATACATCAGTGTGGAAGTGTAGATTATGAAACGCTTGAAAAAGAAACCGAGGCAATCTCAGGGACTGGTAGTTATGTTTTAAAGCCGTATTTCGACGAAAGCCAGATTGGTAGTATTTTTGATACTGCAGATTTTGTAGTTTCGCGATCTGGAGCTAATATAGTTTATGAACTAGCTGCTTTAGGTAAACCAGCAATTTTTATTCCCATCCCTTGGGTTTCGCACGACGAACAGCGTAAAAACGCAAAAATCTTGGAAGATGTTGGTTCTGCAATAGTTATTGATCAGGATGATTTTACCCCAGATTTGTTGTTGTCTGTATGTAACTATATGTTGGAAAAAATTACTGAATACAAGCAGCAGGCTGGCGCTGCGCGTAGTTTAGTTAAGTTGGATGCTGTAGAAAAGATGGCTCAGGAAATTGAGTGTCTGTCTATTTCTTCATGAAATATTCTTGGAAAAAAACGTACAAGTCAAATATAGCGAGAAGTGTGCGGCGTCGTAAATACTCACGATCTGTCTTATCCGCGTTGCTTCCTGCTGTAAAAAGGTTTTTTATAGAGTTGAGTTTCGGACACGTAATGGTTCTAATTGGTATAGCTTGTTCGCTTTTTCTTGTTTATTTTGTTTTTTTGTCTTCCTTTTTCAAAATCGATACTGTTCAGATTGTTGATGATTCTGTTGGGCAGACTATCCGGGAGAAAGGCTTTAATAGGAATATACTTTTTGTTTCCGTTAGTTCTCTAAGGGAGTCTGTGGTTGCTAACCATCCAAAAGTAAAAGATATTATTGTAAATAAAAAATATCCGAGCAGTTTAGATGTTCAGATACGTTATAGAGAACCCTTAGCGGTGATTACAACTTCCCAAACTATATCTTCTAAAAAAGAAGGCGAACGGGTATTAAAAATGAACGAATTTCTTATTGATGAGGCTGGCGTTGTCTATTCTGCCTCTATTCCTTCTGCTCAGCTACCAAAAGTTGATTTGGGAGATAGAGAGATTGCAATAGGAGATCGCTTGGAAAGTTTGGAAGTGGAAACTTATTTGCAGGTACTTGCTAATCTCAGAGAAAAAGGAATTTTGACCGATTGGGTAAAAATAATTGACAAAGAAATAATTGAAGCTAAAGTTACTGACGGGCCTACAGTGCTGATTTCAAGCCAAAAAAGTGCTGCTGAGCAGATTGAGGCTTTACAAGTGATTTTAACTAAGTATAAGATTAAGGAGATACCGCTTGCCAAAATAGATTTACGGTTTGACAAATCGGTTGTTGAATACAAAAATTAAACAAGTAAACCATATGCCCAAAGACAGAGTAGTTACTGGTATTGATATAGGATCCTCAAAGATTTGTACAATAATTGCCACTCTTGGAGAGGAAGGTGTACCTTCTGTAATCGGAGTGTCCTCTGTAGAAAGTCGGGGCATAAAGAAAGGAGTTGTTGTTGATATTGATGATACTGTAGAAGTAATAGCAGAATCACTTGAGGGAGCGGAAAGAATGGCTGGCTATGCTGTCTCGTCTGCATTTGTAATTGTAGACGGTACGCATATAACTTCACTTAATTCTAGGGGAGTTGTAGCAGTGTCTACACCAGAAGGAGAGATAACGCGTTCTGATGTTGATCGAGTGATTGAGGCGGCGCGGGCTGTTTCAATACCGGCAAATCGGGAAATAGTTCATGTTATTCCAAGGGACTTTGTGGTTGATTCCCAAGAAGGTGTTCGTGATCCTGTAGGTATGAGCGGGGTCCGTTTGGAAGTTGAAACTAATATTATTTCCGGTTCAGCCACTGCTATGCGTAATTTGGTAAAGTGTGTGCAACAGGTGGGTGTAGATGTTGAAGCGCTTGTTTTCGGTGGCATAGCTGCATCCACATCTGCAATGACAGAAACAGAGAGAGAATTGGGTTCTGTTTTGGTAGATATTGGTGGCGAGACTATTGATATGGTTATATTTATAGAAGGCAGTCCTGTACATTCCGCTGTTTTGCCTGTAGGCGGTAGAAACGTAACTAATGATTTGGCGATTGGGTTAAGGACTACGTTGGAGAATGCGGAGTCGATAAAACTAAAGCTTTCTTCAGTTATTGATGATTCAGATTATGAGAATGCGGACTTCAATATAGATGTATTTGGATTAGAAGAGGATGCCGCTTCTAAAAAACTTTTAAATGATATTATTAAAGCACGTCTCAGTGAAGTTTTCTCATTAGTAGCTCTGGAAATAAAGAAAAGCGGCTATTCAGGTCAATTACCAGCCGGGGCAATATTGGTTGGTGGCGGCTCTTTAACTTATGCAGCAGAGAAAGTTGCCAAGCAGGTGCTTAAAATGCCGGTTCGCGTGTCAAATCCTACTGGACTTAAGGGATTGGTAGATGAAATAAATTCTCCGCGTTTCGCTACTAGTGCCGGTTTAGTTAAATATGGATCTCAATTTGAATTCGGAGGGAGATTATCGAAGATGGTGTCTCCGGGTCGAGTAGTTGATTTGATGAGAAGTTTGCTTGATTGGGTGCGCTCGTTTCTGCCATAATAGTAACAGAATAATTTAAATATGTTAGTTAAACCCGAAATTGATAGACATGCAAAAATTAAAGTAGTAGGTATTGGTGGGGGAGGCGGTAATGCACTCAACTCAATGATTGAGTTGCAAAAGATTCAGGGAGTTGAGTTTGTTGCTGTAAATACTGATGCGCAAGCGCTAGAAGCTAATCAAGCGCCTAATAAGCTTCAGATAGGTGAAGATCTTACTCGCGGTTTAGGTTCTGGCGGGGATCCTAATATTGGACGCGCTGCTGCAGAAGAATCAGAAGAGAAAATACGCAGTTACCTGGAAGGGTCCGATATGATTTTTTTGACTGCTGGTTTGGGAGGTGGAACTGGGACAGGCGGGACTCCTATAATTGCGGAAATTGCAAAGAGCCTAGAAGCTTTAACTATTGGTGTTGTTACTAAACCTTTCCATTTTGAAGGTCAGATAAGGTCTAAAAATGCAGAGCAAGGGGCTAATGATCTGCGTGATAAGGTAGATGCACTAATTACAATACCGAACCAGAAATTGCTCGAGGTTGTTGAGGAGGATGTTTCTTTATTGGAAGCGTTTCGGCTTGCTGACTCAGTTTTAGGTCAAGGAGTGCAAGGAATTTCTGATTTAGTAGTAATGCCTGGCTTGATTAATGTTGATTTTGCTGATGTTCGTTCTATTATGACTGAAGCAGGCTCTGCTTTAATGGGTATTGGGACTGCAGGGGGCGATGACCGTGCAGTCAAAGCTGCCCGGTCTGCTATTTCTTCTCCTCTTCTTGAAGTTTCTATTGATGGTGCTCGTGGTATTCTTTTCAATATTATTGGTGGTAAAGATTTGGGTATGGGTGAAATTGAGGAAGCAGCACAGATAATTTCAGAAGCTGCTGATCCAGAAGCAAACGTAATTTTTGGTGCTGGGTTTGATGAGGAGTTAGGTGACCAGATTAAAATAACAGTAATTGCTACCGGTTTCGATGTCCAAGTGCAACAGTTGGCTAGGGAAGCGCGGAAAGGTATTGATCAAGCTAAGAGGTTTGAGCAAAGAACAGAAAAACAAAATCAAGAGCAGCAAAAACCTGAATTTTCCGAGGAAGATCCTTTTGAAATACCTGCTTTCCTGCGCCAGCAGAGGTCATCGATTGACCGGGATACAAAACCTCAAGAACCTGCCTAGGTATTGTTAACACAGCTGTTGTTAGCAAGTAATAATTTCGCGTTTATCAGTGTTTGGTTACGGACAAGCGTATACCTGTTTAAACTGATGGAATTTCAGTTCTTGTTTTGTGGTTGCTTTCGTGTAATAAACACCGGAATAGGGAAAATCGAGGTTTCGTACCTGACTAAAAAGGAGAAGTCAAATGATGAAGAAAGGTACTCTATCAGTAATTGCCGGGTGTATGTTCAGCGGTAAAACACGTGAGCTTATACGTCAGATCCGCCGGCTAGAGGTGCGTTACGGGGAGGATGCGATTCAACTGTTTAACCACGATATAGATAACAGGTATGTTCAGGATCATATTTGCGGTCATGATGGTACACGCGTACCCGCATATGCTGCCCACAATGTGGCAAGTATACGCTTGGTAATAAGGTCTGGAACTAAAGTAGTAGCTATTGACGAAGGCCAGTTTTTTGAGCCGGCTCGACTTGAACAGCTGTGTATAGATTTAGTTAAGCGAGGGATAGATGTGATTATTGCTGGACTAGATACAGATTTCCGTTGGGAACCTTTTGGTGCAATGCCTAATCTTATGGCGCGGGCAGATAAGCTTGTTAAGCTGGATGCAGTTTGTACTGGTTCTCGGGAGTGCGAACGGGCAGCGACGCGAACTCAACGTCTTGTTAATGGGTGTCCTGCCCATTGGGACGATCCAGTAATGTTTGTGGGTGCAGCTGAGTCATACGAAGCACGCTGCCCCGACCACCACATTGTTCTTGACAAACCTGATCGTAAATAGAGTGTAAACAACTGCCTTGGTTAAAGGGAAAAACGGTTGTTATGCTCTACCCCGCATAAGTACGCGCTATTCAAGAGCTTAAGGCTTGGTAAGGACGTAATTACAGGGAGGAGACGAAAAATGCAGATTAAAATTGAAGAAACTGGCGGAAGTGTTGAATTGATGAACTGGGGGCAGGCGCCGGATTTGCAGTTGATTGTGGCTGCGGCAAAGACCTGCTACAGCGAAGAACTGCCTTTGCCTGAGGATATAACTGATCAGTATGCAGCAGAACGGCTGGCGCGTTCTGTGTTTAAGTCCGGTCACCACACTCTGTTTCAACATCCTTATTTTACCTTTGCGATCGATGGTGTGTCGCGGTTGGCTGTGTGGTCATTCTTTCACAGCACGTCGCATTACAATACTTCTCAGCAAAGCCAGCGCTATGTTTCAATGGATAAGGCTGGGTTTGTAATACCTCCACTTAGTAGTGAAGTTCAGGATGTTTTTACAGCTGCGGTTGATAGAGCACTGTCTGCTTACCAAAAGTTGGTTGATCTTCTGATTCTAGTAGTTGACCCTTTGTACAAAGGTCGTTACAACAAGGCCAACCGCAAGGCAGTGAAAAAGGTGGCAATGGAGGCGGCACGTTACGTATTGCCCCTAGCAACGCGAGCAACAATGTACTATACAGTTAACTTTTTGACTTTGCTTAGATTGCACTATATGTGCAATACGCCGGATACGCCTTGGGAGCAGAAGCTAATTGCTGACGCAATGAAGAAAGCGGTGTTAGCCAAAGCGCCGGATTTGGAGATGTTTTTCCATGTTCCAATTCGTGTCAGAGATCTGCCCACATGGAAAATGCAAACACGTAGAAGTGGTAGAAATTACATTAAGGGTTTTGACCGCCAGATCGGGCTGAAAAGCGCGGCATTGGTAGGAACGTATGAGAGTAACCAACTTCTTTTAGCGCAGACTGTTTGTGATAAGCTGTTTGGTTACTGGTTAGAACCTGCGGAAGCTGTCCGTAATGTGTTAGATCCATATTACAACAATCTTCTTGCTGAGAGACTAAGTCCAGAAGCATGGTCGCCTCTTTTGGAGTGTATGCGCCACCAGAGCTACAGCTTTTTGTACAGAATATCGCATACAGCGGTTTCACAGCTGCAGCGGCACAGGATGGTGCCAGCTCAGTTGCAACTGCTGTCTTCATGGCGGTTGCATGAAGAGCCTGATTATATTACTCCAGAGCTGATTAAGTACAGTGATAAAGCTTATAAGCTTTATAAACAGCAGATGGTAGCTGCTTGGGAAGCAGTTCAGCAAATAGAATCAATGCCAACACGTTTGAGTGCCTGCTTCTACTTGCTGCCCAATGCTGTGACTATGCGGGGGAGACACAGCGGTGATCTGCTGTCTTTTCATCACTTTTGGAAACTTCGGACCTGCTATAATGCACAAAGGGAGATTTGGCGGTTGGCAATGGAAGAGGTCCGGCAAGTGAAGAAAAAAGACCTGCAGATTGGTCAGTGGATCGGCCCGCCTTGCGAACTTCGCTACCATGCTGGTCTTGAACCTTACTGTCCAGAAGGTCCACGCTTTTGCGGTGTAAAAGTGTGGGAGATACCGTTTGAAGAAAGAGAAAGAGTGATTTAGAAAAAGAACAGCCTTGTTCGGAACATACGTTAAATTCCGAGCAAGGCCTTTTTATCTTTCTAGTATAATCCGCACAGTTTCAAAAACCTGTTGATGGACCTTGTCAATGCTTAGTGTGCCATCAATTGTCCACCAAAAATTTTTGCGTGTGCGGCGGAATATTGTGCCTAATTCCAGGTAGGTGTCTCTAACCTTCCTGTGAAAATCAGCCTTCTCCTGGTCAAGCCTGTTTAATTCCCTGCCGTCTTTAGCTGCTGCCTTAATTCGGCGTGTTCCCTCTTTTGCAGGAACATCTAAATAGATGATTGAATCAGGATAAAGGTATTCTTGGCAAACAATATCTGTAATTTTGCATACAAGTTTAATGCCTAATCCGCGGCCACCGCCCTGAAAAGCTACACTTGAGGGCCAGTAGCGGTCAAGAACTATTAGGTCCCAACAGCCGTTTTGGATATTGGGAATTAGCTCCTGCTGCAGCATCTGCCTGCGGGCAGCCATGTACAAGAGGAGCTCTGCCAGCGGGTCCATGTCCGTGTTTTTGTTGTTCAATAGAACTTGGCGGATCTGTTCGCTGATGTTTGTGCTGCCCGGTTCTCTTAATATTTTGACTGACCATCCATCTCTTCTTAAAGCCTCCTTAAGCAGGTCAATTTGCGTACCTTTGCCAGCGCCATCGCACCCTTCAAACGCAACAAGTTTTGTACTTTTCATTTTTTCTCCTCGCATTCACTGGCCTTTACAGCTTTTATAATTACAGTAAAACACAACCGTTCTATAAGTACAATAAGATTGTCATTTCGGTTTCCGATCCGGAATCTATAGATGTTTTATTCGTACCATTGCCAAAATGTTAAGTATATATTAATATTAGTCCAACAGTGAGTTATGGAGCAGAAATCATTATTATCAGCTAAGCGTAAAGGACCCGCTTTAAAGCGGTGTAACTTTTACGCAAAAATCCTCGCGGAAGCGAGGCTTTTTTTGAATAATGGATTATGAATTGTGAAGTATGGGGTACGGGTAGGAATTGCAGGTTATTTCAATTCACGAGTTAGTACTTGCTAGCTACTGATTATCAGCTATGTTTAAACAACTGGATAAAAGACCAAACTTTTCCGAAATAGAAGACCGCGTGTCCCGCTTTTGGCAGAAGAATAGAATTCTACACAAATATCTCCACCGCAATGATGATTCGGAAGATCGCTTTTCTTTCCTTGACGGTCCCATTACTGCCAATAACCCTATGGGAGTACACCACGGGTGGGGGAGGACTCTCAAGGACCTTTACCAGCGTTTTTACAATATGCGTGGCTACAAACAGCGCTTCCAAAACGGATTTGATAACCAAGGTTTGTGGGTGGAGGTAGAGGTAGAGAAGAAGTTGGGTTTTACTAGTAAGAAAGATATTGAGGAATACGGAATTGCGGACTTCGTAGAAAAGTGCAAAGAGCATACTCGCCATTTTGCAGATGTGCAGACAGAACAATCTAAAAAGTTAGGTTATTTTATGGATTGGGGTAATGATTACTACACCATGAGCCCCCAAAATAACTATGCAATATGGCACTTTCTTAAAAAAGTTTGGGAGGACGGAAATTTATATCAAGGCCGGGATAGTGTTCCGTGGTGCCCTCGCTGTGGAACAGCTATTTCCCAACACGAGATATTGACGGAAGAATACAAAGAGTTAACCCACAATTCAATTTTTTTCAAACTGCCGCTAGATAAAGGTTGGACCTTGGGCAAGGTTGGACCTTCGGAAGGTCCAACCTCAGTATCTTTTCTGGTTTGGACAACAACCCCGTGGACAGTACCCGGCAACATGGCTTTGGCAGTAGATCCTGATTTAGAATACTGGCTTTGGAAGACAAAAGATAATGAATATCTAGTTTTTGCTAATCCAGAGGCTGGTGTAGGAAGTGTAGCTGCTGTTGATGCAGATGCCAAAGAATTGAATACGTTGGACGTGGTGGATGGTGAAAAGGTCGGTGAACTAAAAGGCAGCGATCTAGTTGGGCTTTCTTACATTTCGCCCTATGCAGATTTGCCTGCAGCAAAAGAGGTCGAAGGAAAAAATAAGTACAAAGTAGTCGCGGCCGACCCAATGATTTTAACTGTTGATCCGCGGACCGGTACAGGGATTGTCCACATTGCACCAGGGTGTGGTGCAGAAGACCACGCCTTAGGAAAAGAAAAAAATATTCCGGTTCTGCCTGTAATTGACGAGGGTGCTAATTATCTTGCCGGGTTTGGTGAGTTTACGGGTAAGAATGCTAAAGAAAATCCGGAATTGATTTTGGATAATCTTAAGACGAGGCGGCTGGAGGAAAAGAGCCAGGCTCTAAAGGTTGCCTCAGAGCCTGGCTCTGGGGAATCCGGCCCGTTCTTCCACGTCATTATCCCCTACACCCACCGCTACCCAACTTGCTGGCGGTGTAAGTCTGAGTTGGTCTGGCGAGTAGTTGATGAGTGGTATATTGCTATGGATGATGAACGCCACAAGGGGGCTAAGAACTACCGTGACGCACTTAAAGAAGTTATTAAAGATGTCGAATGGATTCCTGAATTCGGCTACGACCGCGAACTGGACTGGTTGAACAACATGCACGACTGGCTGATTTCTAAAAAGCGGTATTGGGGCCTTAGCCTACCTATTTGGGTTTGCGAAGATTGCGGTAACTTTGAGGTTATCGGTTCTAAAGAAGAGCTTAAAGAACGGGCAGTAGAAGGCTGGGAAGATTTTAACGGGCACACTCCGCACCGCCCTTATGTTGATGCTGTCAAAATAGAATGCGCCGAATGCGGTGGAACCTCTTCTCGTATAGAAGATGTCGGCAATCCCTGGCTGGATGCAGGTATTGTTGCTTACTCTACCCTCAATTATTTTGAAGACAAAGATTACTGGGAAAAATGGTTTCCTGCTGATTTAGTTCTGGAATGTTTTCCGGGACAGTTCAAAAACTGGTTCTATTCATTACTTGCAATGAGCACAGTTTTGGAAAATACTGCACCGTTTAAAACTTTGCTCGGACACGCTTTGGTTAAAGATGAGCACGGCGAGGAAATGCATAAGTCTAAA
>CAYVIL010000009.1:0-22523 GCA_964451675.1 uncultured Candidatus Saccharibacteria bacterium | reverse complement strand
TCGCGGTACATTGTCAGAAGGAAAAACAATCTCTCGCCCAGCTTGAACAAATTTACCAATCAAGGAATAAAACCTGCTTTTCAACCAAAAAATCATCACCCTACCTCCTTGGTACAGCGAACTGAGCAACCTACACATAATTATACTATAGAATATTGGAAATTGGATAATTCTGACTTACCGCGCATGCCGCCAGAGGAGGAAAATTTCTTTAAACGCGCGGAGAATAACTGCACGGTTGGCACCGGTTTGCTCGCCAGCTGTGCGCGGATAATGCGTAACACCCACTTCTGCAAATCTAAAACCAGCTTTTCTAGCCCGCACTAACAGCTCATCCTCGGCAACTGCTCCCTCAGTTTCAATTTCTTCAATCTTGTCCACTACACTTTTACGAAGCATTTTAAAACCGCAGGCGCGGTCTCTAACCCGCAGACCAAATAACAAACGCACCACCAAGCCCCACATTTTTGAATTTACTTTACGAATAAACGGGTCTGCTCTATCTATTCTGTAACCGAGTATCAAACCCGGCGCATCTTCATGCTTTGCAATTTCCAAAAATTTATCAATCTCGGCAAAATCAAACTGCCCGTCTGAATCTGTAAACACAATCCAATCTTTGGTTGAGGAAAATAAACCTGTTTTTAAAGCTCCTCCGTAACCGCGGTTTTTAGGATGGTGAATTGCCCGCACTTCTTCATATTTATTAGCTAATGAAGCAGCAATAACACCGGTTCGGTCAGAAGAACCATCGTTGATAATTAAAACCTCAAAATCGGTAATCTCACTGTGGGAACGGCAGACATCTACTGCTTTCTTTACAGTATCCTCAATATTTTCTTCTTCGTTGTAGGCGGGAAAGAAGACGGATAAGTTGATTGCTAATTGTTGATTGTTCATTGTTAATTGTGCATCTCTTCTAACTTGCTTTTAACTTTTTAATCTCAACCGCGTTGATTTATCAAACGCTGCGTCAAACCCCCATCTGGGAATTAATAAAATAAAGTACAAAACAATTGCACCAAAAAGCATAACAGAACTTAAATACCACGGACTAAATCCCCGATTATAAGTATAAGGTTCCCAATTGTAAGCCCAACAAAAACCAATTCCAACTAACAAGATTAGAGATAAAAATTTAAGCAGACCCCACCGCATTTTAAAAACTAATCCCAATCCAACTAAAAACGAAAAAATAAGAATAGTATATTGATGAAACCAAGCCAATCCGCTACCTATTACACCAACCAATAACAGCGAGGCATAATCCGTAGCTACAGAAGCATCGTCCCTACGCCAGCGGGCGGAAAGAGGAACACTCACCAACGAGTGCAAGACAGCAAACCCAGTAATAATATAACTAACCACAGCATAAAAACGGCGGCCGGAAAGAATTTCTCCGAGATATTGCTCCAAATAATTGGAATACAATTGGTCCCAAAAACCGCGCCAAATCATAACCAAAGACAATATTGATTGATCGCGATAAACAGCGTTACCCTGGTCCGAAACATGGTGCACAACCCGCCGCAAGTAATACCAATTAATACTTTGATCCCACTGCACAAAATATTCTGCCAAACCTGAAAAAACACAGATAACAGCTAAACCAAAAAAGAATATCTTTGTTCGCCCTCGCAATAAAAAGAAAATTAACAGCAAAATCGGAGTGATCTTTAATATAGTAGCCAAAGCAAGAAACACACCACTAAGAAAATCTTGTTCACGCAAATAAAAATAAAACGCGGCAGAAATAAAAAAGAAAATAAACGCATTAGCCTGACCTGCATTAAAAGTAAACCTTACCGGCTTAAAAAAAACAAAAGAAAAAAACAAAATAGATTGAAGCCAAAGAGGGATAGCCAAGCCAACAGTTTTTAAAGAATCGCAAGCAAGCCGGAATCCAATAACAAAAGCAGCAAAACTCAGCCAAGTCCAAACAGCAACAGCAGTTTGGTAAGGCAGCAAACTAAACGGTCTAAGAAGAATCAGTGCAGCAGGGGGGTAAAAAAACGGATACAAAGGTGCTAAATTACTGTAGGGGTGCTTAAAAGGTAAAGTGAAAGACCACTTAGAAGCCCAGTAATAGGTTGTAAAATCAGATTGGGCTACATTAGTTGCTGCTTTGTGGATGGTTGGAATAAAAGCCACAATGCCAGGTAGAAGTATAAAAACAAGCATTAAGCGGCTGAGCTTCATAAGCTGATTATAGCTAAGAGCATAAAGCACCGCAAACAGGCATAGCTTATCTCAAGGCCCCATAATATTGCTATTTTTTATTTCTTGTTTTAAAATAAGAAGAGGACAAACGAGCTAAGGAGAGCGCAACCAACAAAATGCTAAATTCGGCGCATTAGAAGGAACACAGACATAGGGAGGAGCAAAAATGAAAAAGCTTAAAGCACTTAAAGCAGTAGTTCTGGTTATTGCCAGCATTGTTTTGTTCGCAGCAGGGCTCACCATACTCAACTTAGCACTTCCTGGATTGAAGAAATTCATAGACTTGCACCTTTTTGAAATGGCTGCGGAGGGATTCCCTGCCAGCACTGCATTCCAAATCTGGCTTGGATCAACAGCGCTTAATGCTGCCCTGGCTCTATTTACGGGTCGGAACTATACGGCAAACCAGCAACGGTCCCTATTTGTCGAGATCCTGTACGGCAGCCTGGCAATAATTGCTTCCGTCGCCGGGTTTTTGGCAGTTAGCACAATAATGAAACCTCTTTTCGCACTAACAATGGTAGGACTAGCAAACTGCGTGTTTGAAGTAGTGCTAATACTTACCCTTGAATCAGCAACCTACAAATGGTTGGGAAATTCGGAGGAAAACTCACTTACCAACGCAGGACTGCATGCTAACTAAGCAAACCGGCAGTTTACAGCAATAAACACAGGTTGGACCCTTACCAAGGTCCAACCTTCTTTTTTTGGCAAAAAAAATGGAAGTCGTGGTTTGGCAGGAAAACCAAGACTTCCTTTAAACTTAAACTGATCCTGACTACGGGACTGTAAGTAAACAAAACAACCACAGTCCGAAGCCGATTACACAGCCGGGAATGTTTTTGACCCGAACCTGATCAAAAACAGAAACCAAAGTAACAGTCATGACCAAGGCTACAACATACACTACCGCAGCTGGCGTTGAGCTACGTGCGGAAGTGTATGCAGCCCAGTAAAAGTGGCCCAGAAATGTGGCCACAACAAGAAGCAGAAAGTAATCATCCCGCTTCGATTCCGCATGCCCATACATTCGCCGCCTCCTTCAACACTATAGATCACATCTCTAGAACACTACTATATTATACTATAAGACAGGTCGCTAGGCAATAAGATGTTTTATTCTAATCCCTCCTTTACTAAAGCAACCATCTTTGCCACTTTTTTATCCCAACTGTTTTCTTTAGCAACATTTTTCCTAGCCTCTACTCTTTCTTGACTATTTTCATCCAGCGCTTTTTGCACTAATTGACTGAACTGGGCATCATTCTTTGCTATGTAACAAACACCAGCAAAATCTTGGTAAGCAGGAAGGTTGGTAACCACAGTTGGCAGACCAGCAGCAAGTGCATCCAAAAACTTAACTGGAAAACAGCCCTTAAGTGTGTAATCGTTAAGGTTATAAGGAATAATGTAAACATCAAACCCGCTGAAATAGGCTGGCATTTGTTCATAAGGTTTTTGATCCAGAAAGTGAACATTACCCATTTGTCTCAGCTTGCTGAGATCGGGCTGGTCATCAGCAACACCTTGCGGTCCGATTAAAACTAAAGATTTATCTGAATGCTCTTTAGCAATTTTTACAAGCAGAGGTAAATTAACTTTGTAAGCATCAATTGCTCCGGTAAAACCAATGCGAGGCTGGGGAATTGCACGAAATCCACCCTTAATAGTACTCAAGGTGTCATCCTGACGAAAGTCAGGATCCGTCAATTCCGGATCACCGCAGCACCACGTTGGGTGCACGGCAAGGAGTCCGGAATGACGAATAATCCTATTCTGTACGTCCGAATCTTGAACCCAAGCAAAGCGGTTGTAGTCTCCTGCATTGCCGACGTAGTGGACATTGTTATTCCACGCAGACAACTTGTCAGCAAGGAACCGCGTAGTTGCAAAAACTAAATCTGCCTTCTCTGCAATCACCTGCTCCTGCTCAGCTATCTTTTCAGAAAGATCCAACCGCTGATAATTGGCCATAGAGGGATAATCATCTACACAATCATAAACTAGCAACTTGTGAGGAATTTTCTTGACATAATCAAGCATAGATGGATTATAAACCCACAAAACAGAATCACCATCAAAAAAATTGGGTTTCTGATTTCTTAACCGCCGGATATTGAAATCCGTTAGATCGGGCTGCTCAGAAACGGAACGGGTAACAGGTGTAAACACAGTCAACTCCCCCACCCGCCCCGAAGGTTGGACCTTGTGCAAGGTCCAACCTTTGACAGGGTCCAACCTACGATAAGGTTGGACCTGTGTAAGTAGACGGTTTAAAGGCCAGCGGCCCTGTACCACCTGCTTCACAAGCTTTCTCAATCGAATAGGTGGATCCACAAACAGTACATCATGCCCGCGTTCCGCTACTCGAGTAGCTACATGCCATTTATTAGTTTTTAACGGGTAATCGAAAAGCTGGTTGGAGAGGAAAATAAACTTCATATAAAATGTCAAATTTCAAAATGCCAATGTCAATTGAATATCAAATGACAAATTTCAAAAAAATAATTAATTATCTTTTACTTTTTCTTCTTATTTAAAAGTATAGCGGAAAAAATAAGCGTAAGCTCCTGAGCTTCTTGCCAAAGAGTTCTGCAGTCTTCTGCCAAAGCTGGTTCTGCCTTTGCTAACATAGGTAGCCAATGCTTAGTCTCTTTTGCTTCTTTCTTACACAATGCAATTTTGTGTTTAAAGTCTTTTTTTGATTCAGCACCGTCCGCCTCCATATAATTAGCACCTATACCCGTACCTGCCCGTACTACTTGCCTAACAAGCACATCATTAACAGTACTACGCTCCAAACTTTTAGTAAAGTCGACAATATCTTCACCAAAATTAGCAGTTCTTTCTTCTAAATCATATTTAGTTTCGTTTGGATTTTTTACTTTGGCATCCATTTGTTATTTGAGCTTTGATCTTTAAAAATTTTATAGACAATCTGCTATTGAACTTCAAAAACCACAACATCGCCAAAATCTCGCCCTTTTCTAAACCGTGGGTCGTTGAGGAAAAATTCCAACTCCTTTGGTTCTTCGCCAAAATCAATATCTGCATGCGTACCCCAAGCAGGAAACCCCCAACTTTCCGCTACCCGCTGTTTCTCTGTTTTCTGCTCTGGGTTGTGGAAAAAAATGTAGCGACCGCCAAGTGATTTAAATTCTTCTTCAAAACCCGGACTATCAATATTATCCATTAACTCAAGTACCTCATCCGGCGTCTGGTGGTAGGGGTTTAAAATTTCTTTTCCATGGATATGCTGGTAAAGCTTATCTGTGTAGTAAATGCGGGTAGGGTACTCTAAATAAGCAAAATCGCCTTCCTGTTCAGCTAGCCAATGGTAGGCTTCGGGCGCTTCTACCGAGATGTTATGGAAAGGAGGAAAGTTAATAAACTCGAACAAAACTAAAACAATTACCATAAACTTAACAAATCTCCGCCAATTAACCTTACCTACCTTAAAAAGAACTGCATCCAATCCCAAGACAGCCAACACAGCATTACTAATAAAAACCAACAAACCAAACCGGGCATACGCTCGCAACTGAGGCAGAATTTGGAACACAAAGTAAGAAGGAAAATAGACTTTTAAACCAAAAAATGAAATATAAGGAGGAAGGCTGAATAAAAACATACACAATGCAAGAATTGCAAAAGCAATTACCAGGAAGCGTTTGCGATCACTGCCCTGCCTCCGTAAAACATAGTGGTAAAAAGCAAAGCAGGAAAGAGCAAGAAGCATAATCCCTAAATAAAGAGTATGCTCCTTGGGAAAAAACCTTTCTGTAAGGTAATAAGGAGGTTGATTCCAAAACCACCTATGAACACCTAAAGCTACATTGCCAAAAATGGGGTGGTTAATATCTGGAATTATGTAATGCCAAGGGCGGGCGGTAAACGTAAATACAGCTTCTATACCACGCACTGCGCGAGAAGCAACACTAAAATCAGACACACCGCCTTTTGCACCCGGAACAAGAAACAAATAGAAACTGGGCAAAGAAAACAAAACTGAAGACAAAGCAAAAACACCCAAACTGCGCGCCCTATCTTGCATACCTTGCCATCTCTTGAAATAAAAAAAATCAACACCTAACAAAATTACAGTAAAAAAGAAAAGCATTACCCCGTGAGAGTAGTTCTCTGCCAAAACTAAACCAAAAAGTAAACCTGCCAAAATAGCCTTTCGCCGCTCACACTTCCCCAAAAATTTAAAGAGAGCTGCTAAGTAGAAAAGTATAAAACCCCACTGCGGATGGTTTAACCACTCAAACGAATACCAAAGGCGAATTGGTGCAATAGTAACAACCGAAGCAAATAAGAAACTAGAAAACGCACTGACCTTTAAACTACGGGCAAAGAAAAATCCCCCAAAAAAAGTAAGCAAGAATCCAAAAAGAATAGCGAGGTTATAAACCACCACAGGATGTATACCTAAATAGGCAAGAATTTTAAACAAAAAACTGTAAGGAGACGCAGCCTCAAACAAAAACAGCCCCCGCTCACCAGCATAAATGGACCTATATCTAGTAATACTCCCAACCCAATCTCCAAAATACTCAGTATAAAGAGATGTTTTTAAATTAAAAATAAGAGGATAGGTAAAAATTGTCCAAATAAAGAAGGGTAAAACTGTAAAAAGTAGGGAACTTGATTTAATCTTCATTGTAAAAAATAGAGAGCTGTAGAACACTGTGCTAGATTCTAATCTTTCACCTTCGCACTTTGCTCCTTTCTATACGCAATAATCTGCTGAACAACACCAACAAATAAAAACATATACGCCCAAATGGCCGATTTTTCCGCAATTGGTTCGGCTTTAAAAATAATCAGGAAAGGACAGAGAGTCAGAAACCCCAAACCAACCCCAATTGAAACACGACCCTCAAAATAAAATAGCCAGACACATATAACCCAAAAGAAGATTAGAAAAAGAATAACCAAATCGGAAGTAAAATCAAAAAAGAAAGTATCTACCAAAATCCCCACCGCAGTAAAGGCTAATAAATAATAACGGAGGGGTATTAACTTTCCTTTAATAACAGTAAAAATCTTCTTAATTTTCATCTTTGTTTTTTACCGCCTGATATATCCTAAGTAACTTTGCGGTTCCGGCATATCCCATATAGCCTAAACAAGTCAGCAGTGTTGTTCCGCTAATTAACAGGCCTAAATAAAAGAGTCTTTGGGGCCAAAACTCCACTATCAGCTCATAATCCTTTTCCCCACCCACATCTTCAGGTTCGACAAACCAAGAATTAGCAAAACCATTTACCTCTACGTGTTCCACGTCAAGAGGCTCTCTGCCCCAAGTTTCAAAAGTCGCTGGTTCAAGAAAAGTACTTCTATGCGTACCTTCTTTAATATCTCCATCAAAATAAGTTGCAACTTCTTCCCCGTAATCTTTGTTATCCAAAAACAACTCAGCTACCCAGCTCAACCGTCTCCCCAAGCTCCACCACAACCACTGGACTGAATTTTTAACTACTCTGTCTTTATTTGAAATTTTATATAACTTCCATCCATTATGATAAGACTCACTAAATATTAATGGATACGGCTCTGTTGCTCCGGTAACTTGGATTTTGTACTTGGTTGGATTTACCTTAATAAACTTTATGTCTGGAATTTGTTTACCCGCTAATTCGTTATCCGTTAACTGTTCTTTTTTCAAAATTAACTGCGGCTCCACAATTCTCCGCAACGATGAATTTCTAATTTGCACATTCCCCACAGAGCCTTTATCAGGAACTGTATAAACAAAAAACTTAGCACCGCGAGTAGAATAATCTGCTTCAATCTCCGCTTTAAAACTGTCCCAACCCACTGCCTGTGAATACTTTTCGTAATTTGAGAAACTGCTGCGCAACTCTTCTTTAAAAATAACCTCTGTCTTAAAAAAGTCCGGATTATCTTTCACTTCTTCGTATTCCGCATCCCATTCCTCCAACTTTTCCCAATCAAATACATCCTCCACTACAGCTACACCCAGAACTCCTCGTTCCAATTTGTAATCAAAAGAAAAGCTGTATTTCTCCCCAGGTACCCACTCTTCAATTTTTTGATAAACCGATGGTTGATTTTTTTCCAGACCCTTAAAATTTAGAGCATTAAGAAGCAAACCACTATCAGACACACTAACCGACTTCCATTCCTGCCAAGCTTGGTCGGAAATTAAATTCAGTGGTTCGGGAATATCTAAAACCAAGCGTTGTTTAGCACCTTCCTCAAAACTGTATCTCCCATAACTCACCCAAGAATCTTGGTTTTGGGAAGTATTTGCATCTATAGAAACACTTTCCCTATTTACCTCCACAACCTTACCATTAGCTAAAAGATCAACAGCGGCACTATCACTTACAAAAATTTCGTACCCACCGCCTTCCGGCAAATCAACTTCGTAACAGTAGCTCCCTTCCGGACACCAAAACTCTCCCTGCGCATCGACCCACTCACTAAAACTAGCTTTGAACTCTTCAACCTGCGCAACCGGCTCATCGGAAATATTCTCCAAACTCTGCAACTCATCACTTCCCCTATTAATATACGCTAAAACTTTATTAACCATACCCCAATAATCATCATCTCTTTCCTCCTCCGGAACATTCTTAAGTACACTTACTGCTCGCCTCGCCTTCTCCAGATAATTCTCCAATCTATCTTCAGCATTCTCCGCGTCTGGCCACTTCGCGTTCTCCGCGATTCTCTTACTAGCATGCCAAATCAAAACATCGGCTTTTGCTAAAGAACCACCGGCTCGCCACTCCGTCCACCGTTCTTTTAACCATACCAAAGAATACTTCCAACTCGATGGCTTTACATTAACCTCCGGCCACATCAACTCATCGCCCAACTCAGAAAACGCTACATCACTAGTCGCTTCCAGATACTCTGCAACAGCTAAAACATTGTAAAAAGCTAGACGTGTAAAATTACGATCAAAATCAGAAACACTATCACCGCACAAATAAAAAATTGATCGAGATACAGAATCAACTATATCAAAAACTGCAGGCAAAACAGAAATATCGCTCCTTAAACAAAAACTTTCCAAAGGAACATAAAAAAGAGGTAAAAAAAGGTCATTTGAAACCTCATAAATGCTATAATAGTTGGAATTACCCAATAAAGAAACCTCACTAATTTTGTTTAAAGCGAACTCCGCTTCATGTGATTTCAATAAGCCTTCTAAAGTATTAGCTTTGTTATCCTTTACAGAAGTTACATACTCACTTGCAAAATCTCTATGCACAAAGATGTATCTGATATTCAAAATATCAGCAAAGTTTAAAACGGAGTTTAGATTAATTTCCAGCTTCGTACCAACCCACGAATCTTTATCGGTAAGGTCGTACATATTATTTTTAGTAAACCAATAAGCATTTAACACCGAAGTGTCTAACAAAAACCTTTCTGGATTCATTCCGTTATATTTGTTATTGTGCTCCCATTGCAAAATAAATGCGCGACCCCTTATAGCAGAAGGCAGGGTTAAAACTCTAGAAATAGCCGGAGCTTCCTTAATAAGATTTGCGCCCTCTTCGTAAGACACTTCCGGAATCTTAGTAAGATACCCTTCCTTGGTAAATTTATTTGTGAAAAAAGGCCAGTTATACAACAGAATTAGAAATGCAAAAGAAAAAGCAAGTAACCCGGAAATTTTTTTTCGACTTTGCAAAAGGGCTGAAGTCTTTGAACACAAGTAACCAATTAGGTAAGAATAGGAAAAACACACAAAGAAAACGAATTTATGGTAAACAGCTCTGTACACCTCGAAATAAGGGATATTCTCATAAACAGCGAGAAAAACTTTCCTAAAGGGAATGTTAGATCCTTTTGCAAAAAATAAGGCAACTAGAGCAACGATAGAAAAAAAGTCTTTTAAACGATCCCTTTTCCCAAAAAGAAGAGGAATTACTGCCAAAACCGGTATCAAATACCCCAGAAAAATAAAAAACCAATTCTCTTCGTAAGAAAACCAGTACAAAAATTGACCCTTTGAAGGCGAGCCCCATAGACGAAATAAAGATAAAAGCGAACTTTGTGAACTATTAAACTCTAAAGAATCAACGAATGCGTCCGAATTGATTGTACCGGTATAAGGATTGCTTCCTAATCCGAAAACTGGGAGAAAAACATAACTACTCAGAAGGACGAATAAAACAGAAGATACGAAAAAAAAAAGTTTAACTTTTACGGACTTACTACGGTTTGACGTGCGTACCACAAAAAGATAATAAAAAGCAAGCAGGACAAGAATACTAAAAGTGTTTGAGGGGTTACCACCCAATAAGATACATAAAGCTAACGAAAATAAAATAATAGTAGAAAAAGAAGTTCTAACTTGCAAATTGTAAATAAAAAATAATAAAACCCAAGGTAATAACATATAAGACAAGTGATATGGTCCGATGGGTGGAAAAAAACCAACAATATACACGGTAAAGTGATTAAACATGTACAAGAGTGCACCAACAAAAGAACCGAAGGCTACTGAACGTTCCGAAAATTCTTCGTAGAAGTTTTCTAATATGAGGTTCAACAAGAAAAACATCCCTGTCCCTGTAACCGCAAAAAAAGAGAAAAAAGTTATCCTCTCAATAAAAACTGAACCTAATCCAAAATGAAACAGCAGGGAAACGAGGTTTGTCCATAAAAAGCCAAGGGTATTTGTTACAGTTTGACGACCCGGAGCCTGAAATCTGTCCCAAATATAATAAGAAAGCTTACTCAATCTGTCTGGATAATGAAAACTTACACCATAGTCACCGCCAACAAAAGCCTTAGAAAAACCCAAACTAGCTGAAGTAACTACAACAGATATCAGCAATAAAATTAATAAATATAAACATGTATTTTGTTCTTTGCTTGACATTTGGAAAAAAGACGCCGCACAGCTTTATGTGTAATTATATCTCACAATTACGAAAGTTCTCTTTAATCTCTTTAAAACAAACTTCTACTGGTCTATTTGTGTCTATCAAAGTTGCGCCCACATGCTTAGCTACAAAAAGATATGCGTCCCTAAAAATCTTCGTCTTATCCAGTGAGTATTCAGCTTTCCTAGAAACTGCACACTCTGGTGCAATATCCAAAAAGAAAATAAAATCAGCTTGGGGTAAAAGTTTTAAATAGATTTTAGCTATAAAACGGTTACTTATACCATAATAAAGCATTCGAACAACTTTATCATAAAAATACCTATCACATACCAAAGTTTTTTCTCTAGTAATTTTGCGGTATTCAAAAAAATATGTACATAAATTATCTATAAATGCAAAAGGGATCAATAACCTAAATAAATACCTAAACCTGGACACTTGTTTTGGCGTAAAACCAAAGCTGTTCTTAGAACTTTTGTAGTTATGACCATGAATATATTCCGTTTTCACCCCGGACTGTTTAAAATATGTAACTAGCTTACTTGCCAATGTTGATTTACCGCTACCGTCCATACCACAAAATACAACTAGATTATTTTTTTTCATCCTAATAAGCGCTCCTTTAATACGTAACGTGCACCCCAAATCTTATTCCAAGCACGTTTTTCAATCACAAGTTTTGCAAGTAATAAGTAAGAAACAGGGTAAGGAAATTTTATTTGTCTTTCGGAACGATCGCATTCAAAAAGACATGCATACAGAGATTCTATCATTATCTTCAACCTATAAAAGCTATTAATCCAGTTCGTTTTCTCTGCTTCTTGTTGGAACACGTGCCAATCAAACTTGTTAAGTCTATTAAAAATATAAAGTAACTCTGGCAAGCGAATTTTCCCTTCCTCAAAAATAAAATGCGCCAACCTAATTTGAAGATCCAATTGTACGTTAGGCACTAAAAACTCTTCTCCCTTGTAATTATAACATCTTGTATTATCCCAGACAAAATCATATGAGACAGCCTCCGCACCCAACCAAGATATTTTATTTTCTATTTGAATAGGCCACAAACCTTGCTTCTTTATATGAACAGGGAATTTTCCATCATCCATACTCCGAACCAAAATATCAATATCACTAGTAATCTGAGGAAATCCCATAAAAGTTTTAACCACCATAAATTCATTAAAATCATATAAATCTTTAACTACTCTTATAGAATTTTTAATTTTTTTCTGATAATTCTCATACTCTGAGATATACCTTTCCCGTTCTTCTTCCCAATCGGTAATCTTACAAAACATAAAATGTTGTAATCTATTTTTCTCCACGAACTTCATTACTGCATCCATATCACTACCCATAGCCACTCTATCATAGGGAATTCTTTTGGGATAAATTGTATAAAGTAACTCTATTAATTCTTCTTTTAGTTCTTTTGTTTTCATCTAAATAACCTTATGAATAACATCACTAATCCTTTTGTACGCCCTATCAGAATAAACTCTACCTATTGTCTCTTCTGCTTTTCTTCCTACTTCTTCAAAAACTGAACGGTTCTTTACCAAAAAAGCAATTGTTCCCTTCACCTCCTCTAGATCGCTAAAACTAAATAAAAAACCGTTTTTGCCATCTTCAATGATTTCATCATTACCCCCCATCTCTGAAGTAACTACGCATTTCCCTAAAGCCATACTCTCAAGCAGGGAAACAGGTATCCTTACCCCCATCCATCTGTAGGGCAACAAAACAATCTTGCTCTCTAAAATAAATTGTTTAAGGTCTTTCTCATAGGGGTAAAATAGAACACTGGTATTAGAGAGTTTTTTCATCTTCTCTAACAGCCCTGCGCAATCTTGTTCCTTCCATCGGAGAAGTATTTTAAACCTTAAATCAGGTAAATCCTTTGCAATCTCATAAACAATATCAAACCCTCGATTTTTCTTCGCATCCCCAAAAAATAATACATCATTTTCATAATTGGAGATTTTTTCACTTTCAAAATAGTGCTCCGCAATTCCTGTTCGAACAACAGTAATATTAGTGGGCGATACACCCTCCCTAACTAATTCCTCCTTAATAAAATCGCAACTAACAAAAACATTCGTGGCTTTTTTTAAACAAAAAACAAGTACTTTACTATAGACCGGGTTTAATGTCTCTAGGGTCTCGCACAATGAACAAAAAAAGGGTAAGCCGAAGAAAAGATTTATAAACCATGAAAAAATATTAATCGCAAGCCCGTGTGAAAAAATTAAATCGGGTTTTACAGCTCTTACATAAGAAACGATCTTTCCAAAATTAAAGATATATGTCCTTAGATTACCCACACCATCAAGCAGAAGGGCTTCATATTCATAATCTTTGGGTATATTATTACCTTTTGAATACTGAGCAGGAGCATTAGAAATTAGAAAAACATCACCCTCCAAAACAGTAGTTTCCCTCAAAATACGCGAAACAACACCAGGTTGCCCTGTTATACTTGACAAATGAAAATTGGAAAAGATAAAGAGGATTCGCATGATTTAATTAGGTTAAGTTCTTAATCAAAAAATTGATTATATTCTTTCCAGCGTTACCATCACCAAAAGGACTATCCCACACCGTTTTACTAATCAAAGATTCCTCAACAGCCTCTAATATTTTCGTGGAATTTGTACCTACTAAAATATTTGCACGTATTTCCAAGGTCTCGGGTCTCTCTGTATTATCTCGTAAAGTAACACACGGCACACCCAAAACACAGGCCTCCTCCTGAACACCACCAGAATCTGTTAATATAACTTTCGTCGAAGATTCTAACTTTAAAAAGTCTAAATAACCCAAGGGTTTTATAACTACTAAACCCGCAGGAATACTAAACTGAAATTTATCTAACATTTTTTTTGCTCTAGGATGGATAGGATAAATAATAGGTAACTTAAATGTATCATATACAAGTTGAACACCCTTCAAAATACCCTTAAATCTTTCTTTAAAATCAACATTTTCTTGACGATGTGCTGTTAACAAGAAATAATTTTCTGGCTCCAAACCTAACTCCTCCAAAATACTAGAATGCTTCTTTGCTATTTCCAAGTTTTGAAATACTGCATCAACCACAGTATTACCAGTAACAAAAATTCTTTCCGTTGGAATACCCTCGCCTAGTAAAATTTTTTTAGACTTTTCTGTTGGTGGAAATAAAATATCGGAACAGTGATCAGCAAGGACACGGTTTATTTCTTCAGGCATCTCGCGATAATAGGACCTAAGCCCAGCCTCAACATGGCCCACTTTTATATTCATCTTTGAAGCGGCCAAAGCTCCCGCAAGAACTGTGTTCGTATCCCCCTGCACCAAAACAATATCCGGATCCTCCTTCATAAAAACTTCTTCTAACTTCGCCAACATTGCACCAGTTTGCTTTCCGTGGGATGCAGAACCAACTTCCAAATTATATTTGGGCTGAGGTAAAGAAAGTTCATCAAAAAATATTTGGTCTAAATTGGAAGAATAATGTTGATTAGTGTGAATAATAAAATAATCTAAATCTTTACTCTTACACTCTCTTATAACTGGACTAAGCTTAATTATTTCGGGGCGAGTGCCAAGAACTATACATATTTTCATATTTATAAAGATTTAATAAGGTTAACTTCTTCCTCCGCTATATACAACCAATCATATTGCCGAACATAGTTATGCCCCCTTTTTGCCAATATCTCTCTTTTTTCATCGTTGTCCAAATAGTCCAATATATCTTTAGCAAACTGGGCTGTATCCCCTACAGGAATTCCGTGAAAACTATCACCCCATACCTCCTGCAGTTCATTCAACTCATAAGCAAGAACAGGAAGTCCAGTAGCCATGGCCTCCCCAACAACAATAGCCCAATTTTCTTCGTAACTGGGCAAAACAAACATTTTCGATTGTGCCAATATCTCAAACTTTCTTTTAAAATCCAAAATTTCACCAAAGAATTTAATATTTTCTTCCAGACCCCGCAATTCAATCATATTTTGAAGCTTAACAGCATCAGCTCCCCCACCAATTATCGCTAACCTCGCAGTAGGTTTTTTCACAATTACAGCTTCCCATATATCAACCAAATCAAAAACTCCTTTCACAGCTTGGATACGTTTCAAAAAAACAGCCTCAAACTCCTTTTCCTGTACATCAGAAATTACGTGTTCAATTTTCGAAAAATCAACGCCGCAATCCACTTGAAATAGTTTCTCTTTCTTTACATTTAGATCATGAAGTTGACGCATTGTAGAATTTGAAACAGCCAAAACAGCATCAGCAAAATGCTTGATTAAAAACACACTTAACCTTTCCGATACCAAGAACATAAAAGAATTGAACCAGCTAGAACTCCTACGTGACCAAAATTTTAGCGGCGGTAACCAGTGTACTACTGCGGCCCATTTTACATTCGTGTTTTTTATTTTTATTTTTAGCGAGGGAATAACATCCCAAAGAAGCTCATTAGCAGAATAGACTATAGCGTTATCAAATTTAGCAAATACCTCCGGTAGAGATAAAAACAGTAACTTAAAGGTAAGAACTATAAAGCCAAATCTACCTCTAATTTCTTTACCAAAATTTAAATTATGACAAATAACTCCCTCCAAATTAAAATTATCACAAAAGAGCGCGGCTCCACTCCAAACCAACAAATGCACTTGGAGCCCGGCAAGAACAGCGCCATTCATTATCTCTGCTAACCGCACATCACCTCCTGTTATCCCACTAGCAGAATTACTAAACATTCCCTCAGATACACCGGTGCATATAAAAATAATTTTCTTTCTTGCGTTTGTACCGTCCATCAAATAATATTATAAAGCAAAAAAATCAAGTTAGCTTTCAAAGCATTCAACGCCTCAGAAAAGATTCGATCATAGCTATATTTACAGGCTAACTCGGGAACATTTTCCTATAGACCGCTTCTCTAGAACCCCCTCAGGAATTTCGAGGGAGGGTAAATTATTCGGAGCAACACATAGACACTTGCCTTTTCATCTGAGCAAATGTCATTCCCAAATTTAGATAACTACTTCCAAGCGCTTAAATCCCGTTTAATCAAATCTTCCAATTTTTCAATATCATCTTTGTAATATTCTTTTAATTTTTCCCTGACCGCCGGATCCATAGAAGGATAGTTCACAGTAACCAGATTAATTTTGCTATACAAAGAATACAAAGGGCCGCCGGAAAAAATTTCCCATACCATTTTTTTTGAACCAATCTTTTCAAAAAGCCGGAGAAAGTAATGGGCCAGTTTATTAAGTAGCATGAATCTGGTCTGCATAGAAGGGCGCACTTTCTTATCCAAAATAGAAGGCTCGAAATTAGAATCAACACCCAAAAACTGATACAAGGCTTTTACCGTTTCCCTAGAGCTACTTCGAACATCATCAAAAACGATAGTATGAACATTTTCCTCACTGAATATATCAAAGTATCTTTTCAACTGGCGATAATACAAACCATCTGCTGCACATACTTCATCATAAAAACCATTTTCTACCGCTTTGTTAAAATTTTTGGGAACTTTCGTTTTCACACCTTTTCTACACTCCCAATAAAGGGAATAGATCATATCTACCGGATTTCTAAGACAGACAAGAATTTTAGCATCGGGAAATTTATCTTTAATTCTCTGCGGTGCGCGCTCGTCAATTAGATAACAAACACCAAACTCCCCTCTTACTTTACCACTCTGTGCAGCAGGAAACTTGCTAAGGTACCAATCTCTTCCCTCTTCAAAGTGAGACACACTACAAATTCCATAATAAGCTTCACTACCACCTGTATTAAAGAATCGTAATTCCTTCGTACTTCCTTCTTTTTGGCGGGAAAAAGAAACTCCGGGATGTTCTTCTAAACAAACCGCCACCCAAGTCGACGCGCTTTTCGGTGCGCCAATCCCAATAAAATCAATTGAATTCTGGTTTTCCATACAGTTATATTTTCCAAAACGAACCGCTTTTTCCAACCCGAACTACCATTCCAAAGCATTCAACGCCTCAGAAAAGATTCGATCATAACTATATTTTCGGGCCAACTCGGGAACATTTTCCCTATAGGATTTCAAGGTTTCATCACTCTTTAGCAATTTAATTAAAGCACTAGCTAACTGATTCTTATCGTATCCAATCATAATACCGCAATTTTTTTCCTGAATCTCTTCCGCAATAGCAGGTACATCGGTGATCACCACAGGCAAGCCAGCAGAAAAATAGACCTTAACCTTTCCAGGATCGGTCCACTGAACATGCGCTCTCCTAGGATAGGGAGCAACAGCAACAGCGCAGTTCGCCAAGGACCTATAAACATCTCTAATATCTTTCATATATCCTGTAAAGGTGACTCTCTTATTCAAACCCAACTTTTCAAACTTGGACTTTATTTCTTCTTCAATTGGACCGCCACCAATGATGAGAAGCTTCGTCTCTGGTACCTGCTCAAGTACCAAAGGAAAAGCACCAACTAATAAATCCAACCCTTTATCCCAAGTTAAATGACCGACGAAACCAACTGAATAACGATCGATCTTACTAAAAGGGCGCTGTTCAATAATATGCGAACCCATCGGCACTTCGATCTGTTTATAGCTATACTTTACAGGCAATCCTATTTTTTCCCTTTGGGAAATCATTCGATTGGAATTGTTCCAAACCAGATCAGCTTGTCTTACGCAAAATAAATCAACCCACCAATAAAATCTGTTCAGAAGAGGGTTCTTAAAGCGATAAGGCGGTGCATCGGGAGTATAAAATATAACTTTCTTAACCCGACCAATTTTTCTAAGTAGAATACCAACAAAAGAATTTAAATTGTTTGACCCAACATACAAATCATATTTTTTGCCAGTTTTGAAAACTTGCCAAAAAGTATCTAGCGCACCAAAAGCCCAAGTAAACACATTTCCAAACAAGGGTTTGCCAATAAATAAGACTTCGGCCTTACCTTGCAGGTATTCATTCAGAGCCTGAGATTTTCCGTAGGTAAAAACATGAGTTGCAATAACTACTCGTTTGTTTTGTTTCATTTTGAAAACAAACTCCTAAAAACATAATACAAAAATCTTTAAAAGTGAAATTTGGAGCATATAGAAATTTAGTCACCTTTGATCTTTGCATATACCAAACCAGCCCCCGCAGCAAAATATTCTACTGTTTTCATAAAAAAAAGACCCAAGGTATGAACAGGATCGCGCAGCAACTTTTTCCAGTGGCGAATAAATGCTGGCCGGATAAAGCTATACTGCTTAAGAACCGTTGCTAGATCGTCCGAATATCTAACAAAATACTTATCAATTGTTTGACCGTAAACAAACCTCTTTTTTATTTGCTTTTTTAGAGTCAGCCGACCTTCATAATGCCTTACATAACTTTTGCAATTCATTGTTTTATAGCCCCCCCTGTTAAGCCTCTGCTGAAAATCCCAGTCATCTCTACAACCCAAAGCGAGGTCTAACCCCCCATGAGAATCCCAAACTTCTTTGCGTACAAAACGCGCTGCATCTATCAATTCATCATTAATATAACACATCTTTTCCAGCACACGGCAGCGGGACCAAAACCCCTCCCCGTAAGGGATCTCTGGAACTACAACAGCATCAGCATCTTCGTTTTCAGCTAAACGTACACATTCTTCAACTACTTTCGGTGTCAACCGCATATCAGAATCTACATAATAAATATATTTGCCGGCGGCCTTTTGCACACCGTAATTCCTCTGGCAAGGTGCCCCAAAAACCTTACCAAAGGCTTCATCTTGATCCGGACCATAACTATAAACCTTCGCACCATAGTTCCTAGCAATTTCCGGAGTTTTATCACCGCTGTGGTCATCGACAATTATAAGCTCAATATTAGAATAGGTCTGATTTTTTACAGACTCTAAGCATTCACCAATTATTTTCTCTATATTAAGTGTGGGTATAACTATAGAAACTAAAGGTTTGTTTTTCATTATCCTATTTCAACAATTGTTTCTTTTCTAATTCATCTGTAGCATTAGCAGATTTATCTCTACTTTCTGCCCCAATTCCCCATTCAACTAACTCTTTCATTCCTTGCTCCAAATCAATTTTGGGAGAAAAACCAAAACTTTTAATTTTGGAAATATCTGCATAACAATGTCTAATGTCACCTTTGCGAGCTTTACCAACGATTTCTGGCTCCAAGTCCTTACCATAAAGCTTAATCAAAACCTGAGCAATCTCTAAAACAGAAGTAGGTTTCCCTGTTCCCACATTAAAAATTTGGTAGTCCGTATCAGAATTTTTCAACACCAACTGAGTAGCCCTTACAATATCATGAACACTAGTAAAGTCTCTGGTCTGTAAACCATCTTCGTAAACCAAAGGAGGCTGATTATTCTTAATCCTAGAAGAAAAAATTGCACAAACCCCCGTATACGGATTTGAAAGAGATTGCCGTGGGCCATATACGTTAAAATAACGCAAAGCAACTGTTGGAATACCATAAGCCTTCCCAACTGCCATACACAACTCCTCTTGATCCTTTTTAGAAATAGCATATACCGATTCTGGCTGAAACGGTTTATCCTCGCCCGTTGGAATCGGATAAACGAGTTCTCCGCAATTGGGGCAATACATATCGTAATCCTTACTTTCTAATTGTGACTCCGTTCTCATTCTAGCATAAACAACACCGCAATCCTTACACTCATATGATCCCTCACCATACCCTGACATAGAACTTGCAACAATCAATTTCTCGACCTGCTTCGGTTCCCTAATCAAAGCATCCAAAAGGTTTGCTGTCCCAAGAGTATTTGTTTCAACATAATCCCGAATTTGATACATTGATTGTGCAACACCTACCCGCGCCGCGAGATGAACAACTACCTCTACGCCTTCTAACGCCTTTCTTAAACTTTCTTCATCCCTAACATCCCCCCTAATAAACTTAGCAGCTTCACTCAAATATTCTGGTTTTCTTCTTTTAGGTCCATGAACCTGTGGTTCTAAATTATCAAAAACTCTTACTTTGTGACCAGACTTAATCAAAGAATCAACTAGGTGCGAACCAATAAAACCTGCTCCGCCGGTAACGAGAACTCTCTTTAAATTAGAACTTTTTATAGTATCCATTTTTAAAAATGCTGCTTTTTAAACTAAAAGAAAAAAGGAACAACAAGACACTTAAAATAATCTGTCCTTCCAAGTTTTTGGTGTTTTATCGTTTATAATTTCAAGTTCAAGGTGGTAGTTAAAAGGTTTAGTTCCCCGAGAACGGATATAAGTCACCATCTCTTGCAAACCCTCTTCCAATGTATATTTGGTCTCATACCCCAAAAGCCGACGGGCTTTGTCAGCTGAGCAAGTAGCCAATCTCACTTCCTGCGGCCTTTCGGGCATGTAAATGGGTTTTAAATCAAAATCTAACAGATCCGCAATCACTTCGGCTAAATAATTAATAGTCACAAACTCCTCATCTGGCCCGACATTTACAATTTCTCCCAAAACATTGTCACGAACAGCTAATTCGAGGAGAACATCAACATCCTCCTGTACAAAACTAAAACACCTCTTCTGCCCCCCATCGCCGTATATGACAGGCTGTCTACCTTGTAGCATCAAATTAATCATAATAGAAGCCACATTCCGATAGGGATCGTCATATTTCTGCCGGGGACCAATAATATTATGAGGAACAGCAATAACATAGTCCATACCGTGAACTTCACAAAGATTCTCTAACACTAACTCGGATGCGTACTTACCAATCCCGTAAGGATCTTGCGGAGCAGGTTCCATATCTTCGGTAAAAGGAACTTTGTTTTCTCCATAACGTGCCATGCTTGAACAAAAAACAAATCTTTTCACCTTGTTTTGCACAGCAGCAGACATAACTGCAACAGAAGCATCATATATGCTTCTGCTTATGAGATGGGGGCTGAATACACTTAGTCCTTCGTAGGCTAAGGCAGCGCAGTGGTAAACAATATCCACGTCCTTACTTATCTCTAACATCCTCTCAAAATCTGTACAATCATATTCGTAAAACTCAACGTCCACCGGAACATTATCCTTATAGCCCCCCACCAAATTATCACACCCGACAACACTTTCACCATCAGCGAGGAAAGAATCAGCAAGATGACTACCTAAAAAACCTGCTACTCCTGTAATAAAAATTTTCATAATTTAAGAAAGAAAGCAAACAATAGCAAGTTAAATATTACACACATTATCGTTGTTTTCAACTATTTGACACATCCGTACCTATCCAAAACCAACAAGCTTACTAAAAAAACTTCTTGGCCATGCGGAAGTAGTATCTGTAAGTTTCCCAATCAGTCATAGTTTTTCTTTGCGGAAAATGAATGCCGGGGTAAGAATTGTACTGGTCCAGGAATACTTGTTACATAAGAAACTTGCTAATACGTTATTTCACTATGATTAGATACCGCAAGGTGTTTCAGAACTCATACGTTACTTCTCCTAAATTTACCGCGCTAGCTGAGCCCATTATAGCATTACAAAAAAAAGGTCTTACACATTATCGAATACAGCACGGCAAATAGCATTGCTAAGATTCTGGTCAGGCCAAAAACCAGAAGTATCAATAAGATTTAAGTCAAACTTGGTAGCAAGCTTTAAATAATACTCACGCTGATTCTTAAAAAAATCCAGCTTATGCTTTTCCCCCTGCTCCCTATCTCTCGCCTCTTCCGGATCAAGATCCAAAACAAATGTTTTATCTGCTCTGGGAATTAAACGTAAATATAGCCTCTCAACGAAAGAATTAGTGTAACCGAAATATTTGTAACCCGCAGCAAAATCATAATAAAAACGATCAGAAATAACATAATCATAACGCCAATCTAAAGGTTTAATTTTAAACACAAAGTAAGTCCAATGATCAACTAATGCAATAAACGGCCAAAAAGTAAACAATAAATTTTTATTCTTTTTTAGCAGAAAAGGATTGCCTGCTCTGGTAATCTGCTTGTTCTCCCTACCGCGGACCTTTTTGACTAACTCCAAAAGCGATGTTAGTAAAAAATAACGGTAAGGTGCAATAACAACAGCAGACCTACCCCGCTTTTCAACTTCGTCTTTAAGCGCAGCTGCCAAAGTAGATTTACCTGATCCATCCATTCCGCAAAGTGCAATAATCATTACTTTTCTAATAAATATACAACTTGATAACCACCCTCATTCGACTGATTTTTTCTTGCAAATAAATATATTCAAAGGGGCAAAGTTAGGAAATAGCCTCCACAGCAACCAATGTCTGTGGCTGTGACCCAATATTTTTACTATTTCAAAATTGTGAAATTCTACCATTTCCCGCATCGCTTTTGTAGTTATACCGCGAATATGGTGTAGTGGAGTAGAATTGGGATTGTTCAGCCGCCCGAAAACACCTTGACCAAAACATCCATTTTCATTACTGA
>CAYVIL010000008.1:0-23569 GCA_964451675.1 uncultured Candidatus Saccharibacteria bacterium | reverse complement strand
GCCCCAACATCAAAAGCACCAAAAAAAGCACCCTGGGAATCTTCCATATCATCACCGTATATTTTAAGATTTTTAAATACATTCCGAGCAACTGCCGTCTTAAACAACTTGAACCCGCACTGGGTATCAGCAATCCCTGGTAAAACAAGCAGCCGGACAACAAAATTAAAAACTCTGCCAATAATATGCCTGTAAAGCGGCTCGTTAAGACGTTGGGCACCCTTTGCTTCCCGGGATGCAATAGCAATATCATAACCGTGACCTATCAGCCAGCCCAACATTTTCTGTATCTCAGTAATAGGGGTAGCCAGGTCAGCGTCCAGGAAACAAACAAATTTTTTGTCAGCTTCCAAAATACCAGATCGGACTGCATGAGCTTTGCCGCGGTGCGGATTCTTTATCAGCCTTGCTCTAGTATGATTTTGGACAAAAATTTCAGCTACCTGCGCAGTGCCGTCGAGTGAACCATCATCAACAATCACAAGCTCAAAATCCCAGCCTTGCTCAGAAAGATAACTATAAACAGTCTCCAGAGTTTGCGCTAGACGATCTTCTTCGTTGTAAACCGGAATAATTACAGAAAGAGAAATATTATCCATTAGAAATTCTTCTTATTTATCAGAAGCAGTAGGGCTTATTAGTTTGTTGTTACCAAGCAGCCAATTGAGTATTTTACCAAAAAAGCTGGGAGATGTGGTTTGGGAAGACTGAGTTGCGGTTTTGCTAACCGGTACTTTGTACGGGCGGCGGATAGTAGCAGAAATAGTAGTTACTTTACTATCCAAATTACTTTCCAAGTCAGTTACTGCGTCAAAATTAACTCCCATTGTATCCAAAATATCTTTTTGTCTTCTCCAGCTTTCCTGCGTTTGACTGCTAAAGCCTGACGCAGTACTACCAACCTCACCAGCAGTTTGGATTATTTGCTGTATACTCTCCAATTTTTTTTGGTAATCTGTTAAAAGCTTAGCGGCCTGCTCCTTGTTACCAACTTCAGCTGCTTTTTCCGCTTCTCTAAGACGCCGTTCAGCTAAAAACATGCCCAAATCAACTTTCCTTTTAGGAGTAAACGCTAACACATAGCGAAAAGTTTCGTAAATTGTCTTTACAAAATACAAAGGGGAATCAGGCAAAAGAACGGGTTCTTTATTTACATAAGCAGGAATGTAACCGGAACCAACAGCCGGTGTTGGAAAAGAAATTAATATTAAACCTAAACCCAGTATAACGAGGATCTTTTGCATCAACTATAGTGTACAACATCTACAATTGTTATGCGAATTTGGTAACCAACACACTTAAAATTAAAAGAGCGACCATAAAATATTCCAAAATAACATCGTCGGTTAGAGTTTTTTCCTTGTAGTGGTGCCAAAAACCCCAGAAAACGTAACTAAAAACCAACGCAGAGGAAAGCAGACCACGCCAGAACGGATCAGGAGCGGAAAGAATTAAAACTACCAGAGAACCAACAAGCAAAGCCAACGCAATGTATTCTCTTAAATGGCGGAATAAATATTTTTTCATCTCACAATACCTGTCCTGTTTCAATAAACAGCATAGCTGCTATACTTAAACCAATCCCTATAGCATGCAACATTGAATGGCCAGTCAGCCGCACCCTCTTCTTCATCAGTAATACATAGGAATCAATCACAAACAGAAGCATTAGAACAGATAAAAACGGTATATAGATCCATTGGGTTGGACCCAAATCGTAAAGCGCAACCAAACTAGGCTTAGCCAAAGTGAAAGCAGAACCTTGGGGTCGGGGAGCCTTTTCAGCAACAATTTCTGTCTCTAAACCATAAGCCGTAAACGTGGGTGTTAGCTCGACTTCTTCAACCGAAACTCGCGGTACCGCAGGCTCCTCAGGAGTCGCGGCAACAACAGCAGCACCCAACGGAGTTCCGAAAAGTTGCACAACCAATGTTGTCTCTTCTCCGTCTAACTCACCGTTAACAACAGCAACACCAATTTCTTCAAAATCGCTGTTTAAAATATTTTCTCGATGCGAACTGCTATTCATCCAACCGCGGACCACCCCTTGGGAGGTGTTAAAATCACGCGCCAGATTTTCACCTGCAAAGTAAAAATCATAATCTACTATCTTAAAAAAGTCCCAGGGTGTAGTACCATCAGGAGCAACATGCGCCCAAAAATCATGCTTAAACATATACTCCGCCTTTAATTTGGCTGCTTTGGAAAGAACCGGGTTTATTTCCAACGGGGGAAGTCCTTTCTCTTCACGTTCGGAATTAGAAAGAGCAATTATATTGTCAACGTGTATGTCTGTCGCAAAGCCTAAAATTTTTGGCGTGGTGGAAACAGTAAAGTTTAGAAAAACTTGAATACCAAGGAGCAGGATTAAGACTATTCCAAGTGCCTTGGGCTTCTTGAAGCGAGGGTAGAAATTGTTACCCTCGTAAGGGATGAAAGAGTGTTTAACTTTCCGTAGCACGGCTTCAGTATAGCACAATGAATTAGAAAATATGAAGTATGAATTATAAAAAAGTATGAATTAGGAAGTATGGAGTATTAAAGGTAGCTGCAAGGATTCTCTCTACCTTAGTTCAAGACCATTATTGCGTAATTAAGAATAGCTGCAAATGTAGACCAAATAAAATACGGGACAAGCAAAATCGCTGCCCATTTACTAATTTGCGCAAAATTCCAAATTGTTAAAGCTAATACCACCCACAAAACCACAATCTCAAAAAGCGCAGCCGCAGGATTTCTTAAACCAAAAAATAAGATTGACCAAAGTGAATTTAAAGCCAACTGAATGAAAAATATAACCAAGGAAGTTTGGAAGTTAGAAGCATCCGAACGCTTAACCCAAACAATATAAACTGAAAAGGCCATCATCAAGTACAAACTTGTCCAAACAGGAGCGAAAATCCAACCCGGGGGTGTAAAAGAAGGTTTATTTAAATTCTGGTACCAATCTGGTATTGCTGGTGCAGTAAAAGCCGCCCCCAACAACCCTGCAAGCTGGGTGACAGCAATAAAGATAATTAGTGGTATAAGTTTAATTTTCATAGTTTTCATAGTAATGATCTTCGGCTGGGCCGAACCAGGTCAGCCGAAAATTAGCTTAAAAGAAAAGTTGCCCAACAAACAGACGCGGCAGCTTTCGCAACAATCTTGTTGAAAGAAAAGAGCAAGTGGCCTTAAGACTCACCGGCTACGGATTGCGAAATTCAACTGAGATGACCCCGTTCATCCGATCTAAATGCCTAGCAATCATGGGGATATTAACAGAGTCTATGCCATAAGCATACACTCTAGTGTCGTCCCCAAAGTACACTTCACTGGTATACTTTTCCAACAACTTCTTAGCCGCAGTCTTCGCCAACTGTGCTGCATCCACCAAGCCCATCATCACTTGTACCTCCTCGGTACTCTCTTTGCAGGCTCCTCGCCTACAAATCACCCTTCTTACACGGATTTCACCATTGCAACAAACATAGCTTTTGTGTAATATTATGGGATAATTATCAATAGGGGAGTGGTCCGCTACTCTGATAATTCAGTACCCAACAAGCGCCAAACGCCATCTTCTTTTAGCAAATAAATCCAATAATCCTTGCTGGTTTGATCCGCAAAGTTGAACTTAACCTTTATCTGCGCATATCCGGCACTGATAATTTCTGGATCGGAAAGTATTTGTGTAGAAGAAATATTTACAACCTGCGTTGCAAACGCTTCTAAAACATCCTGTTCATCAAAAATCTTTTGAAGTTCAGATGTGAGCATTCTGTAAAATGATTGGCCATCTTTGTTTTTTATCGCAGTTAGGGTAGCTGCTGCTGCCGAAATAACCGTCTGCTCCTCCACTGTGTATTTTTTAGTCTGCGCACTGCTGGTTCCGTTAACAGGCGCATCTTTTTCAGAGCTGCTACCATTTCCATTAACCGCATCTGACGCATCATCTGAAAAAGTAGATATATCAGACTCTTCCATCTCTTCGCGACTTATGAACGCTGCTTCTTGCAAAATCTTGCCCATAGCATCATCCGCCGGAGTGGTTTGGTCACCAGGCTGATGTTCATCAATTACAATTCCCTCAATATCACCTTCCTCAATCACAATTTCCAGATCTTGGTCTGACAAAACTCCGACAACCTGTTTAGAAATCTTTTTCGACAATCCACGGTTCAACCCTAAAAGGGCACTATTAATTAAAGAAAACAGAACAATAGCAACAACAATATAGTTTTTTACAGCAAAGAAGTAACTGTTTTCGTTATCTAAGAGGGACCTTAATTTATCTAGCATAAACAAGGGCAGGATGCTGAAGTTAAAAACTGGAGGCTAAAACGCAAACACCCCAGCTTTTTGACGCCTATACTTGTATTATAACAGAAAAGAAGTAAACGTATTGGGCGGGGCAAAATCAAGAGCAGGAGGATAACAAGTATTAACCTTTTCAGTAAGCTTTAATTTAAAAACTTAGCCAATATTAGGCTCACCGCCGTATTCCGGGTAATTTAGGTCCTTAACATCTTTACCAGCCACTGCCCAATTAAAAGCATTAGCCATAGCTGCTGATATTCTAAGCCCAATAAAAGAACCGGGTCCGCGATTATAATCGATTTCATCAATATCTTTTATTGTTAAGTTGTTCCGCTTTAGGAGCTGATCCGTAGCAACAAAAACATCTTTTGCACCTGTTATCTCATCTTCCACATTTGGACCAATAAGCTTAACAGAGTGGTGGTCGCGTTCAGAAGTATCTAAGCAAAGCTTCATAAATAACAATTTAATTAAAACAAAGGCCAACACTTTGCGCAACCCTTAAAAAGCCTTTACCTAAGACTCATACCAGAGGCTCGCTCTGATCTAGAACGTAATAAAAGGAAAAAAGCTAAAGAGGATAGAATAAACTTGGTTATCTTTTAGCTAACTTTAACTGCCTTCCACTTGGGAATTTGTAAGTAATCTGCCCTTTCTCATAGTCCAGCTCAGCAATAACTGTATCCCCTACCTCTAACCCCAAAGAATCCATAAAATCAGCAGAAATTGTTACAGCAGCACTGTTACCCGTTCTAATAATAATCTGTTCTGGCATGTGGTTTGGGGCAGGAATATTTACTAACGCATCAGCTCATCTTCATTGCCAATAAGCATAATTTTTCCTTGCAGAAAAGCCCGCATTAAAAATCTGTCCTTGCGGTCTTTACGTAATTCCAACTCATCTTCGTCCATTACAGTGTAATTTATTTCGTGTCCTAAACGCGCTTCCTCCTCTTTCACAAATTTCCGGACTTTATCTAAATCTGTGTCACCTACAATTACTAAATCGACATCCTGATCACTAGCAGGCTGCCCTAAAGCAAAGGAACGTGATATATATGCATATTTTATATTTCCTAATTTATTTGCCTGCTTTAAAAACCGTTTTCCTGATGAGTGTTCCTTAGCAATCAATCCAAGCAACTCATCATAAAGTGGAAAGTCTTTCCTAACTTGGTAATAAAGCCGGTTACTCCGCTGCTCATTGGTTAAAAGCTTAATTTCTAATAAACGGGACAACTCACGGCGAACTGCGTTTATCTCCTCATCAACAGCACGTTGAATCTCCCGCACATAATAGCGTTCTTCCGGATTGGTAAGAAAGAGTTTTAATATTTTTATTCTTACTTTAGAAATAAATAGTTGATCTAACATAGTTTGGTATATCCGTATAACCCTCGCTCCGTTAACTCGACAATGCGGAATTACACCTTTTCGCAGTAACCACTACTCATAACTCACAGCGCTGCCCGCTGGAACAGCTTCTACCCAGATTTGTCCTCGGTTGAATTCAATTGGATCGGATGTGTGCGCGTAATAAAAAATAGTCCTCTCCCGCGGACTCTCCTTGTGCCATTCAGCCTGGATTTCTTTACCATCTAAATAAACCAGGGCGGTGCCAGTACCAGTTGTTTTGTACCTAATGTGATTTTTCCGATCATTAAAAAAGCTCTGCTCAATAAACTGAACAACTATATTTTTTGCCTCTAGGGGGGCATCGGAATTACCAGCATCAACCTGAAGCTCCCCACCCTGGTAACGCGTATATAAATTTGTAGAAGGGTCATATTCCCAAATTACATGGTAGTCCGAGTAACCCTGCCAAAAATCTATGTTTAACTTTCCAGCTGGTCCGCGTTCGAATTCTTCCGCATCCACTTTGAAAAGCCAGCGCTCAAAATCCCTGAATTCACGCCAACCAGGTTCCGGGTACCTGTTAGGCGCCTCGTGCCAAAGTTTCTGAGTCGAAGTATAACCAGTATGCTCCATTGCTACATTGCGTGAGTTATCTCGCCAATAAGCAGTATCACCTAACCACGCCCTGTCCAAAGACGGGACACCGAGTTCATTAATATAAGCATAAGAATCAGCTTCGGGGTCGCAGGTAAAATTGTAATTTGGATTATCTATGTTCGCTTTGTCATCAGCATCCATATAAGAACCTCCCCAGTGTGCGAACCAAGAGTTAACCTCAGCTGCCCAATCAAGATGGTAAACACGTGCAGAACGGACGGGACCAACCTGATCTACATCCTGAGCATGAAAAAATGCCAAAAATCTTGTAATTCCACCTTCCGCTACTGCTTCATAGACCAAATCAGCTTTGGACAAACCGTAATGCGGTCGCGCCTGGACATGATTGTTAACCAGAATTGCCAGCGGCTTTCTGTTCATAAAAATATCTGCCTGCTCTTTGGAATAATAAACACCGTTCAAAGGGGCCGGCTGATCTCTTTTCTGAGTAGGGGCAACATTGAGATCTTCCGTTGAAGGAAATAATTTTGACCAATCACTGCTTTTTATATTCCAATACCAGTAGGAATAACAGCCATAACCAATAAACGCTAAAATTGCCACAGCTAAAGTAGCTGTTCCAATAGTAAAAGCAATTCTCTTACCTTTAGGCAAACCATTGTACCAGCTTAAAATTTTAATTTTTGTAATTTGGAATTTTTGCTTAATATCCATTAATCTAACTTTCCATAGCTTTTTTTACTGCTTGGGCCTCCTCATCGGAAAATTCGTAGCCAACAGCTTTACCATTTTCTACAGGTTTGCCGTAAACCCGGGTTATTTCTCTCCCATGCAAACTAGAAAGTACTAAACCATTACCATTTTCGTCCAACAGCGCTGCAGCAAAAGACTGATCCCCGCCTACTTCATCAAAAGGATTAAACCGCAGAACTGCGTATTTTTGAATATGTTTTAAACTAGCATCCTCCAAAGTAGAGATCCTAGAATCTAACTCCTTAATAAGATTGTGGGCTCGCACTACATCGTTACTGTATTTTTCTAGCAGCTCGCTTAAATTTTTCTTGGTTCCTTTTTGCTGGGTGAGGATTTTGTAGTGTCTGATGTAGCGGAAAAAAAGAAAAGTAATCACAGCTAACCAAACCAGAAATATAATCCAGCTATATTGGGTAAGAATATTAACCATTTTCAAAAAGAGTAGCATAAAAGAGGCAATAAGTCAACGCGAGTAGGGGGAAAGTGGATGTTTTGATCTGCGGCTCAAACCTTTTAAAGCCAAATGTTACTACACTTGGCTCTACCAGCGGAAGTGAGCAAAGGCTTTATTTGCCTCAGCCATGCGGTGCATTGTCTCCCGCTTAGCTACTGCATCGCCATCATTATGATAAGCAGCCTTAAGTTCTCTTGCCAGCAGAGTTTCCATAGGAGCACCTTGCTTAGATTTCGCTGCTGTAACTACCCACCTGACAGCCAAAGTTAGCGAACGCTCACGATCTACCGGCATGGGAATCTGGTATGTAGCTCCACCAACTCGCCTAGATCGTACTTCTTGCCTTGGCGCAACATTGAGAACAGCATTTTGCAAAATCTCCAGGGCCGCATCTTTATCATCGTCCAATCGTCCCAAAGCACCGTAAACAATTCTCTTAGCTACTGTTTTTTTTCCACGCTCCATAACCCGATTTATAAACCGAGCCACTAACAAAGAATTGTAAACAGGATCAGCTTCAATTTGCCTGGTTCTAGTCTTTTTTGCTGCTCTTGCCATTTTTTTTAATACGTTTATTTACTTAAAACTACTCTTCCACAGCAGTCTCTGAAGAAGCAGAACTCACTGCACCACCCATTTTTGTACCGTACTTACTACGGCCTGTTTTCCTTCCTTCCACACCGGCTAAATCGTAGTGACCGCGGACAATAGTATACTTAATACCTGGCAAATCTTTTACCCGGCCACCACGTACCAGCACCACGCCGTGTTCAGCCAAATTATGACCTTCTCCAGGAATATAAGCAGTAACTTCTTCACCACTGGACAAACGCACACGGGCAACCTTCCGCAATGCGGAGTTGGGCTTTTTAGGCGCCATAGTTTTAACTTGGAGAACCACACCGCGCTTAAAAGGAGCAGGTTGTGTTTTTGTTTTCCTCTGCGTTGAGGAATAATACTTCTTCAGCGCCCTTTTCTTCACTTTATCTTTTTTGGCCTCCCGGCCTTTTCGTACTAATTGATTTATGGTTGGCATAATAAATAAAAAAATTCCTAATTACCTGGCTCATCTGCAGGACCGGCCCACTCAAGACTGGTTACGGGTCAAATAATTAACACCCTTTACAAAAATCAGGTATTAGAAATCTAAGACTCTGCCACTAATTTGTCTTCAATCTCAGCAATTTTCTCATCTTCTACATCCTGATCAGCACCTAAGCGAGCGCGCTCACCCACCGGTATCAGCCTCCCTATAATAACATTTTCCTTAAGTCCAAGCAACGGATCTTCGGCACCAGATAGAGCTGCATCTGTCAAAACTCGGGTGGTGCTCTGGAATGATGCTGCAGAAAGGAACGAATCGGTAAGCAAAGCGGAACGGGTAATCCCTAAAACTACGCGTTGTGCCTCAGCAGGCTCCCCACCTTGCTCAAGCACTTTAATATTTTCTTTCACAAACGAATCTCTGGTAACCAAATCGCCTAAAATAAAGTTGGAGTCGCCCGGGTCAGCAATTCTAACTTTAGAAAACAACTGACGTATCAAAACCTCAATATGCTTGTCGTCCAATTTAATACCTTGTGAGGAATACACTTGCTGCACTTGTTCAAGAATATATTTCTGAGTAGCTTCAATTCCAATAAGTTCCATTAGAATAGAAGGATCTTTATGTCCCCGAGTTAAAGACTGCCCTTTCTCCACGTGATCTCCCTGCTCAACTATTAACTCATCATCTTCCGCCAAGCGATAATCCTTTGCCACTACTTTATCTCCCTTTTGGGCAGCAACTTGGACATATTGCTCTCCCTCTTTTTCAACTAAAGCTACTCGACCAGCAATTTCACTGATTATTGATTTTGATTTTGGTGTCCGTGCCTCAAAAAGTTCCTCAACACGCGGTAGACCTTGCGTTACCTCCTTTTCACGAACAATACCTCCAGCGTGCTTCGCCCATAGGGTTAATTGGGTCCCTGGCTCACCTACACTTTGTGCAGCAATAACCCCTACCGGAGTACCTACATCAACCATTGAATTCTCGCCTAAATCCAAACCGTAACACTTGGAACACACACCATGCAAAGTTTCGCACGTTAAAGGTGATCGTAGCCAAACTTCTTCCACACTCTCGTCTTGCCCAATTTGCTGAGCAATATCAGAGGTTATTAGTTGGTTGCGATCCACTATCGCTGATATACCTTTGGAAGCAACACGACCAACTAGCCGTTCTGCAAAGCTGGCTAACATTGTTTCATCACCTCGGGATAGTTTTAGCCCATCCTGTGTTCCACAGTCTTCTTCACGCACCAAAACATCCTGAGCAACATCTACCAACCGGCGGGTCAAGTACCCCGCATCTGCTGTCTTTAAAGCAATATCAACCAAGCTCTTTCTAGCACCACGGGCACTAGCAAAATATTCAAATCCAGAAAGGCCGTCATGATAATTAGATCGAATAGGTAGATCCACAATCTTACCAGTAGGATCAGCAACCAAACCTTTCATACCTGAAATTTGGTTCATTTGATTCTTAGTTGCACGTGCAGCTCCAGCATCAATAATTGTCCTGACTGAACTACCCGGCTCCAGCTGAGACCATACCGTGTTTCCCAAATCATCCATAGTCTCCAACCACAAACCCTCTGCTAACCTCTTACTCTCCTGTCTCGTAACCAAACCAAGTCTGAGGTTGCGCTGAATCTCCTGGGCACGTGCATTAGCTTTGTCCAAAATATTATTCCTCTCCTCCGGCGGCTCCAAGTCCTGCAAACTTACAGAAGCGCCAGAAACAGTTGCATAGAAAAAACCAAACTTCTTGAGAGAATCAATAAGACTGACAGTTTCATCTCTCCCATATTCTTTAAAAATGGTTTCCAGCATCTCCTTAACTGCAGACTTATCAATTGCCTTATTTTGATACTCGTAACCCTCAGGTAACTCCCAGTTAAACAGTATTCGACCACAACTAGTTACTATAATTTCTCCCCCAATCCGCACTTTTATCGGATCTCGCCAGCCAATCATGCCGGTACTCTGCGCTAACAAAGCTTCTGTTTCATCTGCGTATACTTTTTCACCTTCTTCTTTCCCGTGAGCTAAACTTGTAAGATAGTATGTTCCTAACAGCATGTCCTTTGAGGGATTAGCCACAATACGTCCGTCAGCAGGCTTCAGCAAGTTATAGATTGAAAGCATATCCTCTTCAACCTCTTTACGACTTGCTTGCGACAAAGGTACATGAACGCTCATTGCATCGCCATCAAAGTCAGCATTAAAACCCCCACAAACACAAGGATGAAGCTGAATAGCGTTGCCATCAATTAATTTCGGATAAAATGACTGAATGCTTAAGCGGTGAAGAGTAGGAGCACGGTTGAGCATTACAGCGTAATTTCTGGTTTGCTCTTCCAAAATATCCCAAACTTCGGCGCTTCTTTCTTCCAAAAAGTACCGGGCTGCTTTTATATTAGGAGCTAAACCTCGTTCGTAAATTTCTTTAAGGACAAAGGGTTTGAACAATTCCAGAGCCATTTCTTTAGGTAGGCCTACTTCATCAATATTAAGATCTGGTCCTACCACAATAACAGAGCGGCCTGAATAATCAACGCGCTTACCAAGCAAGTTCTGTCGGAAACGTCCTTTCTTGCCGCGCAGCATATCAGAAAGCGATTTTAATTCTCGCTGCCCTCGACGCTGACGGGCACCCGAACGGCTCTTGTCAATCAAAGAATCTACTGCCTCCTGAAGCATGCGCTTCTCGTTCCTAACAATAACTTCTGGTGCACCCAAATCTATCAGCTTAGCCAACCGATTATTGCGGTTTATAACTCTCCGATATAAATCATTGAGATCAGAACTTGCAAACCTTCCGCCTTCTAATTGCACCAGTGGCCGTAACTCTGGGGGGATAACAGGCAAAACTTCCATAACCATCCATGTGGGATCAATATCTGCCTCAATCAACATGCGAACTAAACGTAGTCTTTTGGAAGCACGTCTCTTTTTACTCGTACTCATTTCTTCCATCTCTTCCTTCAGACTTTTTGCCAGCTTCTTAAATTTCATTTTCTCCAAAACACCTTTAATTGCCTCCGCTCCAATACTTACCTCAGCAAAATGATCTATTTTATCTCTATATTCTGAATATATTGCATCGCTGAGTACAGACATCTTCTCAATTTTTTTAATCCTTCTGCGAACTCCTGCATATTTCTCCTCCAGCGCGCTCTTCTCCATCTCCAAACCTGACTCCAGCGCCGTGAGCTCTTTCCTCAGTCGTAACTTTTTATCCTCAGCAGCAAACTCACGCGCTTCGCCGTTTCCATTACTCTCATCTTCTGTACTCTCTTTCTTTTTCTTTTTCTTTATTTTCTGCTGGACCTCTTTTTCCAATTCCTCTTTAGCATCCTCCAACTCATCCTTCAGAGAATCTAAAACTTCCTGGCGCTTCTTTTCATCAACATCAATCACCAAATAGTGAGAGAAATAAATCACTCCTGTCAACGCTTTAGAGGAAATATCCAGAAGTAATCCTAATCTGGAAGATACTCCGCGGAAAAACCAAGGATGCACTACAGGTGATGCTAGCTGTATATGCCCCATTCTTTCCCTTCGAACACGCGAATGGGTAACTTCAACACCACATTTATCACAAACAACCCCGCGGAAACGGGCACCTTTGTACTTCCCACAGTAGCATTGGAAATTCCTTGTAGGACCAAATATTCGTTCATCAAAAAGTCCGTTTTTTTCGGGTTTGAAGGTTCGGTAGTTTATAGTCTCCGGAAGCTTAACCTCACCATGAGACCAATCAAGTATCTCCTCTTTTGAAGCTAGTTTTATTCTTAGTTTGTTAAAATCCTGAAATTCATTATTTGGCATAGCTATTCTTGCTCCTCCTCATTACCATTTGTCTCACCATTTATAGTCTCGATATTTAATCCCAACCCATTCAGCTCTCTAACCAACAATTTAAATGATGCTGGTGTCTTAGCTTCCGGAATTTCCTCACCGCGCAAAATAGCATCGTAAGCCTTCCTCCTACCAACAACATCATCAGACTTTATAGTCAGCATTTCCTGCAACGCATGTGCAGCCGCGTGTGCTTCTAAAGCCCAAACCTCCATTTCACCTAACCGTTGACCTCCAAACTGAGCTTTACCACCAACAGGCTGCTGAGTGATCAATGTGTATGGACCAATAGAACGGGCGTGCATTTTATCCTCAGCTAAATGCGTCAACTTAAGAATATAAGTTTTACCAACCATTACTTCCCGATCAAACGGTAATCCTGTCCTTCCATCAACCAGCTGCGTTTTACCAGAAACCGGCAAGTTAGCTTTCTTTAATTCAGAGCGAATATCCTCCTCCTCAAACTCCGCGGAAAAGCAAGGCACTTCGTAATATTTATTTAAAACCGAGCCGGCCCAACCAAGATGCGTTTCGTGAACCTGCCCCACGTTCATCCTGTTTAAGATAGAAATAGGATTAAGAATAATATCTACAGCTCTGCCATCTGGAAAGTGCGGCATATCCTCTTCGGGGACTATTTTAGAAATAACACCTTTATTACCGTGTCTACCAGCTAACTTATCTCCAACCATAATTTTCCTCCGGGTAGCAACCAGAACACGAATCAGCTTCATTACCCCAGGTTTCAACTCATCGTTTTCTTCGGAAGTTAATGTACGAACGCCAATCACTGTTCCGTGCTCTCCATGCGGCATCCGCAAAGAGTTGTCACGGACATCCCGCGCCTTTTCACCAAAAATAGCACGAAGCAAGCGCTCCTCTGCAGATAATTCTTTCTCACCCTTAGGAGCAACTTTCCCAACCAAAATATCATTGTCGTGGACCTTGGAACCAATAGTTACAACTCCTGTCTCATCTAAGTTACGGAGGGCTTCTTCTGACACATTTGGAATATCTCGAGTAACCTCCTCCGGACCCAATTTGGTCTCCAAAACTTCAACCTCATATTCATTTATATGAATAGAAGTAAGTAAATCCTCGCGGACAACGCGCTCCGAAATAACAATTGCATCCTCATAATTTAGTCCTCCCCAACTCACGTAAGCAACAGTCAAATTCGTTCCTAAAGCTAAAACACCATTTTCCATAGCAGGTCCATCTGCCAGCAAGTCACCCTTCTTAACTTTCTGCCCCAGTTCAACCAGAACCTGCTGGGTGTGACAGGTGTATTGATTAGAACGTGCAAAATTGCGAATCGCGTACTCTTCCTTTTTTCCTTCTTTGTTTTGAACAATAATGTGATCAGCATCTACCTCTACAACCTCACCAGCTTCCTCTGCAAAAGTAGCCCGCCCGGACTGCTCGGCAATTACCGACTCCATTCCAGTTCCAACAATAGGTGCTTCGGGTTTCACCAACGGAACTGCCTGCGGCTGCTGGTTTGCAGCCACCAAAGCACGATAAATCTCATCATTAGCTAAAAATGGGATCAAGGCGGCCGAAGCTCCAACCGGCTGAAAACTTGCTACATCAATATATTCAACCCTATCTACAGAACCAATAAAAAACTCCCCACCTTGCCGCAAGGGTACCTGCTTCTCAATAATATAACTATCCTCATCTATATTCACAGAGCGATCAGTAATATAATGCTTTTCACCTTCAGCAGCATCCATATACACTAGCTCATCAGTAACTTTTATCTTCCCTGCATCCGTCTGTTCCACCTTATAATAAGGTGTCTCCAAGAAGCCGTACTCATTTAACCTAGCAAACAAAGCTAAATAAGTTACCAAACCAATATTAGGTCCTTCAGGAGTTCTTACTGGACAAATTCTTCCGTAATGCGTTGGGTGTGAATCCCGCACAGAGAAAGAGGCTCTTTCAGAAGTAATTCCTCCAGGACCGCTAACCGAAACGCGGCGTAAATGATCTAGTTCCGACAGAGGATTTTGCTGGTCTTTAAACTGTGATAACCGCGAGGATGAGAAAAAGGCATGGATTCTAGCCTGAACAGGACGAGTTGAAATCAGTTTATTGGGGCTGGAAAATTCATCTCTACTTTGGTAACTAATCCTTCTCTTAATATTTCTTTCCATCTGTAGAAAACCAACACGTGTTTCCCACTTAATTAATTCACCTACAGGACGAATACGCCGGTTAGAAAGGTGATCTATATCATCACCTTTTTCTTCACCATTATTAGTCCTAATCATGGTTTTTATAATTTCTATCAGATCATGCTTTGTAAGGTGAAAGTAATCACCCTCTGCAGAAATATCCAGACCTAACCTTTTATTAAGTTTGTAACGGCCTACTTTTGAGAGGTCGTAACGGCGCGGATCAAAGAACAGCCGTTTAACTAAAGTCGAAGCGTTTTCCAAATTAACAGGCTCCCCTGGGCGCATCCTACGATATATTTCGAGCATAGCAGTCTGCCGATTCTTACTGGTGTCCTTTTCTAAAGTATTGGCAATATAAGGACGCTCTTCCGAATTAGAGTTAACAGCTTCAAACGCAGCAGCAATTTCTGAATCAGCCTCCAGACCAAAAACCCTCAGCAAGGCAGTAGCAGTAATACGACGCCGCTGGTTTATGCGTAAAGACAACACGTGATTTCTTTTTAGGGTTTCAAATTTAAGCCAAGCGCCAACACGAGGTAAAACGCGAACAGAAGTTAGTATATTTCCAGTCTTTTTATCCACACTGGTAGTAAAAAAGACACCCTCACTACGGCGGATCTGGTTAACAACCGTTCTTTCCACACCATTTATAATAAAAGTACCTAGAGGAGTCATCATTGGGATCTCCCCCATAAACACTTTTTCTTCCTTCTCTCTATTATTTTTTTCATCAACCAAACGGGCATCAACATACCAAGGAGCGTCATAGGTTAGGCCTACCTCAATACACTCTTTATAATCATTTTCCGGGGATAAGATTTGCGGGTTTTCAAAATAAAGTTTCCAACCCCGACCTGTATAGTCTGTAACGGGGCTTACTTCGTTCAGAACTTCATTAATACCGCGATCCAAAAACTCCTGGTAAGACTCTTTTTGAACCCTGGTTAAATCCAAAAGGGGGATTAGCTTAGAATCAATCATTAATCAAAAAAGATAACTTCAATAACAATAACTGAAAAACTGCACCGGGACAGGATAAAACAAATAAAAACAACCGACAAGCAGCGAACAAGAATAAAAAACCGAAAAAAATTACCTCTTGCCTATATATCCTTTTTTCTCTTACCTATTATATCTTTATTCAAGAAAAAATGCGCCGCAGCGGCGCTTGCTTAGTTCTAGCCCAAACTTTCTCAACGCAAGACATACCATATTCTTCAAGCTTCCTATTTTAATACAAAGAATACTTGCAAATCAAGACCCTCCTAGCAACCACTACTTAGGCATTCCCAACCAAGCGTAAGAGAATTATAGCACTAGATACGCACAAATCAATAATTAAAAATTTAGCGAAGGTACTTTAGTACATTCTGATTATGCTGGTCCATAGTCCTAGAATAACGCATTTCCCCTTCTGTATCAGTTATGTAAAACCAATAATCTGTTTGCGTAGGATAAACAGTTGCTTTCAGGGAATCAATACCAGGATTACAGATTGGAGTCGGAGGCAGACCCTTATACTTGCGAGTATTATAAAGAGAATCGATTTCCAAATCTGCTGCTGTTAAATTCTTTGGCCACCAACTAAACTCGACAGCACCTGACTCTTTGTAACGCGATGCTAACGCATACTGTACAGTAGCATCTGCTTCTAATGGCCAATCGTTTTTCCATCTCTTTAATAAAATTCCAGCAACAATCGGCCTGGCTTCAGCAGTGTTCGCTTCTCTCTCCACTATAGAAGCTAAAGTTACAACCTCATCCAAAGAAAGACCCTGTGCTGCTATATCGTCTTTTATTTCCGCATTCACTTTCTCATCAAAAGTAGCACGCATTAAAGAAGCAAACCCTTGAGCACTGATCTCTGCAGGTACAAAATACGTTTCTGGAAACACATACCCCTCCTCCGCATCTTCTAAAAACTCTTCTATGGGAAGACCAATCTCCGAATTGAGTTGCTCTGCAATCTCCTCAACCCGCAAACCCTCTATAATCGTGATTTTATAATCAAAAGTACCGTGGGTGAGAGTCTGTGCAATTTCGTAAGTAGACATTGAAGGAGACAGGTTATACTGACCCGCCTGAATATTTATATTCCGTGTAGTAACCAGCATTCTAAAAGCAAACGGTGCGCGAATTAAATTAGCTTCTTTCAATTTTCTAGCTACTAAAGCAATAGGATCTCCCTTTGCTACTACAAACTCCTGCTGTTCAGTACTATCTACCGAAACAGGGTTAGCCATCCATTCCACCCCACGCCAAATACCCAAGGATAGTATAAGAATAAAAGCAACAGTTATAAAAACCGCTTTGAGTTTATCCATTACGCGGTAGTATACCACCTAACCTCACCTAATGCATACAGCGCGCACTTCTATTCAAAACAAGAGTTAGTCTTGCGCAGAGAAGTGTCTTACGCTATTATATTGACTACAATGCCAAAAAGAACATACCAACCAAGCAAAAGAAAACGAAAGAAAAAATTTGGTTTCCGGAAGAGAATGAGTTCAAATAGCGGCAGGAAAACGCTGCAAAACCGCAGAGAAAAAAAACGCAAAGAACTAGCTAAATAAGCAAGAAGTTGCTGACTCGGCTATACTCTTCATATGTTACCCAGACAAAACCGGCTTACTGATAACTATGATTTCAAACGAGTAAAGCGTATTGGCGAAAAATACCGTTGCCCTTTTTTCCATGCTGCTTATGCACCAGCTAAAGATGAAAAGCAACCTTCCCGCTTCGGCTTTGTTATTTCAAACAAAATTGACAAAAGGGCAACAACAAGAAATAGAATTAAAAGACTACTAAGGGAAACGATCCGTAAAAGATTAGAAGAGATAAAACCGGGATATGATGTTACTATAGTAGCACACCACAATTTAAAAAATGCAGATTATAAAAAAGTCAGTGATCAAATCAATAAGTTTTTATCAGAAATATCTCTCCTTAGACCACGGATGGGCTAAAAAGCTCTTTATTACAGATAAAGTCTGCCGCTACACACCTACCTGCTCTGAATACACTAAACAAGCTGTGTTAAAATACGGAACGGTAAGGGGACTGTGGCTGGGATTTAAACGCGTTCTCAGCTGCCATCCATGGGCAAAAGGAGGATACGACCCAGTTCCCTAAAAAACTAAAAAAAACACAAAACCATTAAAATGCTAACCTAATCTCGTAAATTTATGAAAATTTGGACAACCATTCTTTACCAGCCGTTACTTAACCTGCTGATCTTTTTTTATCAGCAGTTTGGACATAATCTAGGATTAGCAACTCTGGGTGTAACTGCATTAACAAACATCCTTTTACTACCACTTACACTGCCCAGTCTAAATTTGTCCCAGAAACAAAAGGAGCTGAAAAGCGAACTTGAAGAACTTAAAAAAAAGTACGGAGACAACAAAAAGAAGTTTGCGGAACAGCAGATGAAACTGTATCAAAAACACGATGTACATCCTGCACAAGGTTGCTTACCGCAAATACTAAGAATTGTTTTTTTGATAGCTCTTTACCAAGCTTTTAGACAAGTCCTTGGTTCCAACGGTAATGGTGGAATACAAGAATTAAACAATCTCCTTTATTTACCAACACTGCATATTGATCCTACCGTAGGAATCAACACTAAATTCCTGTATCTAGATTTAGCAAAAAAAGACCCTTTTTATATCCTTCCTATACTAGCCGGTATAACTCAGTTCGCCCTCTCAAAAATAATGACAGCGAGTCAAAGTCCACCACCAGAAACCAAAGAACATAAAGATCAGAAAACTGGTGACCTGGCTCAAGATATGCAAAAGCAAATGATGTACCTTATGCCAATAATGACTGTATTCATTATGGCTGGTCTGCCTTCCGGCTTGACACTCTACTGGTTTTTGTCTACAGTTATGTCCCTAGTAATACAACTTGCATACCATAAAAACTTACCATGGAGAACAACATAGAAGAATTAATACACCAATTCATAATCGAAATTTCTCAAAATTTGGAAATACCTTTGCAAACAAAGATAAAAAAAGATGCAGAGGAAGATATTTACAATGTGGAACTGGAAATCGAAGATCAAAACCAAGCCGGACTGATAATTGGGAAACACGGAGAAACTTTGAGCAGCATCCAAAAAATCTTAGGAATGTATTTGTACAGGAGAACAGGAACTTGGACGCGAGTTTTAGTTGACATCGGCAACTATAGAGAAACCCAGGAAGAGAAAATTAGAGAATTAGCACATAACGCTGCTGACAGAGCGCGCTTCTTTGCCCGACCAGTAGAAATGGCACCTATGAATCCCTACAAGCGCCTGCTTATTCACACAGCGCTAAGTGAGGACCCAGATGTAGAAACTGAAAGCACCGGGGAGGGCAAAAACAGACGTGTTGTTGTGAAACCAGCAGAACAAAAAGAGCAGAAAGAAGAAGAAGAACAACAACAAACAGAAGAAACCTCAGAGCCACAAAATTAATTAGTAAAAAACAGTAGGTTATTACAAAGACCGAACAAATACTGCAATAAAGACCTGCTACTTAATACTTACCCTGAGTTATAACAATAACTGTTTCTCTTATTTCCGGATTTTCTGTAATCTCAATTTCCAACTTTACGTCATCCTTTTTAAAAGTGAACGGTCCTTCATCAGTCTGCCTCCACCCTAATGTGCGCAATTGCTGACTGTAGAAGGACATTACTTCTATAGGTGTGTTTGCTGTCTTTAGTGTAACTTGGAAGCCGCTTGTTGACTCTTGAACACTAGAGGTTTCTGCTCCCGGATAAAAAGGGATTCCATGCTGCACTAAAAGCCCTTTCGTCTGACCACCACCCCAATCACCAAACAATTCTTCACCGGAAGATAAATTAAGCCCGCGCCGTTCAACTAGTAAACCAAAAACTATAAACAGAACAATAGCAGCCAAAACTGCATACGGTAATAATTTCTGCCAATCGTATCTTACTTTTATATTTCCGTCCATTGCTCACAATCAGTCAATTCGTAACTCGTTAATCGAATTCGAATATGGGTAACAAATACTAATCTATTATTCCTGCACCCGTACAGGCATAATTAGGTGTAAAAAATCATCGCTTTCCGCCATCCTAATTACCAAAGGCTTTATCGATCCGGAAAAAGCTAATCTAACTTTACCACAATCTAAACTAGTAAAACACTCTGAAAGATAATTAGAATTAAAAGCAACTTTTAGATCTTCGCCCTCACTATCCTCTATAGCTGTTTCCACAGTATTTTCACCTATATCAGCAGTATTAGCAGATAAGATTAGCTTTCCTTCTTCTAAGTTAGATTTTATTTTCACAATACTGGACGAACCCCGAGCAAAAATGGCAGCCAAACTGACTCCCTTCTGAAACTCATCTCTCTCCACTGTTCCCTCCAATGCAGTTCCTTCGGGAATAATCTTGTCATATTCGGGAAAACTGCCTTCTAAAAGCCGGGAAGCTAAACGAACATCGCCGAACTCAAATATTGCCCTACCTTCTCCAGTCTCTACAGTAAGCTTAACTGTACTACCTTTGCCAATACGAATTAACTCTTTAAACGCGCGGGAAGGAATAACCACCCCATCATCAGCCCAACTAAAATCAGCAGCGTTAATACCTTCAACTTTAATTTTCTTCTCAGAAAGACGAAAACCATCAACAGCAACAAGAACTAGATTATCACCCTCTAAACGCGTTAGCACACCAGTAAGCACTGGACGGCTTTCATCCTTGGCTGCTGCAAATACAACTTTTTTTAGCGCTGGCACAAGTTCATCCAAAGCTACTTCAAAGAAAGGCTCTTCATTAGTTAAAGGCAATTCAGGAAACTCTTCCGCTGGGATACCGTTAAGCCTAGCATCAACACCCTCACCTTTAACATGCAAAGCCATCTTTTCCGTACTTAATTCAATTTTTTGATCCGGAAGTGATGTTATCAGTTCTGAAATAACGTTAGCAGGAACAGTTATAGCACCTTCCTTCTCGACTTTCGCATTTACCAGGTTAGAAATACTTATTTCTAAATTTGTACCCGCAACCCGAAGTCGCCCCTCATCTGTAGATATTAGAATATGCGAAAGCACAGGAAGAGAACCGCTTGTAGTACACACACGGTTTACTGTGGAAAGACCTTCAGCTAAATTTTGCGAAAGGCAGGTTATCTTCATTGCTTCAATGCTATCCTAAACTGTTATAACATAGAGGTCAAGAGGACATCGGAGAAAAAACTGAAAATCAGAATCAACCTAAATAACCATTACCTTCTAGTAGTAGGTCTTTATTCATCTGTCCCTACAAGGTAAACTGCCTGCCAAGGCTGGTAGTGGGAATGGAACACATCTTCTTGCAATACCTCACCATTGCGGGTCACTGTACGCCAAAAAGTAACATCCGCACCCCAAGCAGCCCAATCAACTTGTTTCGTAGTTCCCTCCGGCAAACTAGAATCCTCTTGATATAACGGAGCAGGCGGTGGTGTCTCGTTATAAACCTTGGGACCAGTTATTCTAACTTCACGTCCATCGTCCGTCCCGTAAATTAAAAATTGTAAACTGCTGGATGCTGTGTTCACAGAAGACTCTACCAAAATGTACGCAGAGGTGTCATTTTTAAATACCAAATCAGGAGCAGGTGAATAAACAGTAGCATCAAATCCAACCGGTGGCTCATAATAGTGAACCCGATAAGCATGAGCAGATCGTTTTAAGATAGGCAACCCCGAATTCAAAGCCGCTCTAAAAAGAGTAGTAGAAACTTGGCAAACCCCTCCCCCAGTACCCAAAATAGTACGACCGCTTTTTATTATCCACGCCGATTGGTAACCTGTTTCAGCAGAAACATCCCCCAAACCACGATTAAAAGAAAACTCCTCACCAGGAGGAATAAGAATCCCGCTTAAACGATTGGAAGCTACAGCTATGTTATGAATACGACCAGCACCCGAGCCACTAAAATCAGAATTACCAACCCCTAATAAATCATGAATACCATAATCATTATCCAACTGCGGTGCTGGGGTAACAGCAACAGGTACTGCTACCGAGTTTTGTTTTTCCAAAATAGCAGCGCTTAAATTACGAACAAGCTTATCCTGATCCACTTTTAAACCATCCTGAGCTAAACTAAATTCCACCACTCTTCCATCAGCAAGCTCGAAAGTACCACCACGCGAAGGTCTATCAATATCAACAGCAATACTATTAACATAACTCTTTAGCTCCTTTTCATTAACTTTTAACTTAAGAGAATTGCTGCTTTTAACCGGATCCAAAAAAGACAAGATCTGTTCTTTGGAAGGCTTCCACTGCCGTTGTTGATAATAAATAACAGGAGGATTATCAATCCTGAACAGCACATCTTCTTTAACAGCTATTAAATCTGCCTCCTGTACCTGGGGAACTTTCTTTTCATAGGGAATTCTAACCGGGGCCGAGTCTAGAAAGCGAACCCTGTCCATAACTAACCTGTTTAACTTCTGCTCATTAACAACTGTACCGCTGCTGGCCGACGCCACTTTTAAACCAGCGTCCCAATAAAAAAAAGCATCTTGCGTCTGTTGACTGTGTTTAGAACTAATTTCCGAAACCTGTTTAAGAAAAAGAGCATCATCCAAAACATAGTAAGGATCAATCTCTATCCCAGAGAACCAAGCACGCCATTCCACAGACAGATCCTTCATAAGACTGCCGCTACGCGCCACCCGTGCAGCTAGTACTGCAGATGCAGATGCTTGGTAACTAACACCAAAATCGCCATAGGTATAAACCTCTGGCACTGAGCTGGGCTTAAAGACCAATGGATCAGTTTGCTTGGGCAATGTTCTCTCCAACAAATACTCTGCTTGTTCCAACGTCAACCCCCCCACACTAACCATTCCCACATGCACACCGGGAATCACTTTCCTATAATAAGCAAGGTGATATCCAAAAAAGAACAACGATAAAAACAAAAAAAAACCGAGCGCTGTGTATATAAAAACAGCATACCGCTTACGCATACCTATATGTTACCAAAAAATAATTGTTAATTGCTAAGATAAAACGCTACCTTCCGCAACAACTGGAAGCTAACAAGTTTAAGTTAAAAATTTAAGTGGCTAATATAGATCTTCGGGGTGCTCTTTTAACATTTCAGGACATTGAGTATCAGTATAAGCGCAAATAATACAATGTTGATCTTTTGGAGTAGTTATTTTTTTACCGCAAGCTTTACAACGGTACGTCTTCAACGGCTTCATACCAGACTCAATCTCAATACCATTTAAGTGGCCGCAGTGCGGACAATGGAATCGCGCAACTTTAGTCATTGCTATACTTCATTATATACTAAATAATGGCTAACAAATCAAGCACTAAGCATTGGGATATAACAGTTACTGGAATGGTACAAGGTGTGGGCTTTCGTCTAAACACAAAAAGAAAAGCAAAGAAGATCGGAATTAACGGTTTTGTAAGGAACGAGCCGGATGGTTCTGTCTACATAGAAGCCGAAGGTACGGAAGATCAGCTGGAGAATTTTTTAGCCTGGTGCCAAAAAGGGCCCACTTTTGCACGGGTGGCTGATATTAATGTAGAGAAGGGGGAGGTGCGGAAATACGGTGAATTTAGAATAGAGAGATAAGTTTAGCGCCCTAAACTGCTGCATAAAAAAAGCCCACTCCAAGAATATACTTAAAGTGAGCTAAATGGCGAATAAAGTGACGCCAATATCTACCAATACCCTTTATAAAGTAGTCCGTCTGTACGAAACCACAGTTACAACCGCAACCCAGATTACTAAAACAACAGGGCCAACAATCCAGCCGAGTATTCCAAAAACGCCGGGGCAATTGTTGTAAATATAGCATAGAGTAAACCCGAGAAAATACAAAACTCCAAAAATCAATGCCGCTTGGAAAAACTTCCTCACTTACTTATCCCCTCCACTTATCCACAGCATACAGCTTTAACGAACGTCCAAGCTCTACGTAACTTTAACCAATAATAGCATAATCCTATATTTA
>CAYVIL010000007.1:0-25221 GCA_964451675.1 uncultured Candidatus Saccharibacteria bacterium | reverse complement strand
CGCATAGTTTATTAGTTTGTTGTATATATTTGCCAAATTGAACCAGGTGCGTGAGTTTTGTGGATAAAGCGTAGTTGCTGCTTTTCCGTTTCTTATACTTTGTTCAACAAGCGTTCGCACTAGTTGTATTTCTTTCTCGCCCACATCTTTCCTGGAGCTTATGTTTAGAGCTATTAGATAGTTGAGTTGAGAATAAGTTAGACGATAATCAGTATTGTATGGATTATAATTTACTGCTTTGGTTTGTTTTTCGTAGGCTACTCTGCCTTCATTTTGCAAGGTAGCATCTATGGACTCTTTAAAAGTTACATCGGCAATGTAGGCTCTTGCTGTAGTATAGAATCCAAAGACGGCAAATATCACTGCCGGGATGACAATGATTTTTGGTAATAACTCCGCTCCTTTTTTTTCACTAAGTGTATTTATTGCAGAGCCTTTTTTCTGGTTAAGCATAATTGTGGGTATTGCTAGAACACTGATTTGCATTTCCTGCTCCGGATCTGGTTTTTTAAGGAAGTTGTCTTTAACTTTCAGAGCTAGTAGTAAGAAAAATAGAAAGGCAATTGGTGTGGTCCAAACATTGAAAATGCTGAGTAAAGCTAGGCTTATGATTGCTGTATCTGTCCAAGTAAGTGATAATCTTCCGGTGTAGGAAGTTTTCCAAATAAATCTCCCGGTTAGTGCAAAAAGAGTTCCGAGTCCTACAAGACCGATTAACCCCCCCTCGGTTAAAATGTGGAACCAGAGGTTGGATGCTGTGTTGAAGGTTAGGTTCCAGTTATCGGTTTGGTTGTATGCCACTGTCCGGAAGCGGTTAAATCCTGTTTCATAGAGGCTGTTGCCTACCCCCCGTACTGGTCTTCTTTCTAATGCGCTGCTTGCAATATTCCATGCTGTAGATGCCGGTAGCTGGGGCTGTTTTTCTACGTAGATCCCGGTAACCCGTTCTGCTAAATCGGAAGTAAGTGGAGATACTAGAAAGGATGCAGTCAGAGCAATTGCAGCTAAACTGGATAAAGCAATAATTCGTTTACCTTTTCTATTTTTTTGATTTTTTGACTGTTCTCTGCTTAGATTACATCCTTTCGTTGCACTCATTACCGCGATTGTTACTAAGTACGTTGCTAATATTTTGCTATTTCCTATTGGTGACAGCCCCGATGGTAAAGAATTGATGGTCAAGCTGATATCGGTAAAATATTGAATTACTGTCCAAATACTAAGTAGGGCTCCGCTAAGAAGGATTAGGTTTTCTATATTACTGATCTCTTTGCGGGTTTTTAGATTGTTTAGCGCCGCCCAGAAGAATATAGGTAGTAGAATCCAGACCCAGGTTCTTGGTGTTGTTGCTGATATTAGTAAATTGGTTGATGTTGCTGCTGTGATTAAATTCCCGGTTAGGAAAATTAGCATTGCTACATCTAGCTGATTGCTTATTATTGATACTTTTTTTTCTTTTACCATACGGATTGACCAAAGCACCATTAGGAGTAAAGTAGCAATTATGAAAAATATTTGTTTATTAAATTCAATAGGATCTGCTGTTATAGGTAGAAAGAGTAAAGGAATTGTTAGTGTTGTGATTGCAAGCAAGATAAACAAGTGATTAATCTCTTTTTTGGGCCGGTCTGCCTCAAGTTTTTTATTTTTTTCGGTTGGCTGTTTTTTTTCTAATCGCATCTTTTTTAATAGTTTCCGTTTCTTGCTTTCTAGCTAGGTTTGGCCGCTATTCTTTTCAATCTAAAGTTCCAGATTGTGTTGCTTCCGCAGGAGCTTCAATTTGCTCTATCTCTAGATTGATATTTTCTAAATCCGCGGTGTTTTTGCTTTCGTTTCCTGATAGTTCTAGTTCCTGAGGTTCGCCTGGTTGGGTAGTTTGCTCTTTAGACTGTTCTTCAGCAGCTTTTAAATTTTCCAGCTCGGTTTGCACAATTTTGTAATCTGTTGATTCAGGAGCTAGTATTATTAGTGTTAGTTGGTACGCTTGTATTGCTCTTTTAGTATTTCCTGCTTTTTTGAAAGCATTTGCTAAGTTGTAATACGCATTTGCGTAATCTTGCTTTAAATTAGTTGCTGTTACAAATGTTTCTGCTGCTTTTTGGTAATTGCGTGCTCGGTAGTAGACTCCCCCTTTATTTACGTGTATTCGTGGATCAGTGGGGTTGCGGTTGATTGCTCGGTTGTAGCTTTCTATTGCCCAATCTTCAATCCCATCTACAAGCCCTACTAAGTCCTTGTACAAATTTCCTAGGTTTAACCACACTTCGTGGCTTTGTGGTTTGATTAAAGTTGCAATTCTTGCTTCCCTTATTCCTTGGCTTATAAGTTGCTGGGCAATATTTCTGTCATTTTCGCTTATCTGTTCTCCGCTGCTTAAGTTGATTGCAATCAGGTAGTTTATGTTTGAATAAGTTATCCGGTATTGAGTGTTGTAGGGATGGTAGTTAACTGCTTTTCCTAGGTAGTCATAAGAGGATACTACTCTGTTACTGAAGGATGCTTTTAGCGCTTTTTTGTATAAGGTTTCGGCAATGTAGTTCCTTCCGAGCAGATAACATCCTAATAAACTGGTAAGTATAACTACTATAGCTACTCCCTTGGCAATAATGTTCTTTACTTCAATTTTTTTAGCTGGTTTTTTTAACAAGATGTCTTGTTGGTAAAGAGCTAAGAGAATGAAGAAGGTGAGAGCCAGGGCGCTGTTCCAAGTAGTGAAAAAGCTGGAAACTAGTAGTATTAGTATTGGGATAACTAAACTTAAATCTTTCTTGATCCCCTCCGTATTTTGATCTTTTTTTATAAAAATAGTTTTAATGGTAGCCTGGGTTAAAACAATTAGAGCAATAATGCCAACTAGTCCTTTTTCTGTTAGTGTTTGAAGCCAGAGATTGTGGGAGCGTTTGAAATTTATTGTCCAGAATTTACTGCTGTTGAAGGACAAAGGTTTGAACTGGTTGAAGGCAGTATCAAACAGCCCTGTTCCTGCGCCGGCGATTGGTTTGTTTCGGATTGTTCCGCTTGCTACCGACCAGGCTGTTTTTAAGTCTAGTTTGGCGGGTCGGGGTAAATTAATGCTGGTCAGCTTTGTAGCTAAATTTGCTGTCCAGGGCGATACTAGTAGTACAGCTACAATTACTAGTAGTATTAAGCAGGATAAAGGAATAACGTTTTTGGCTGGTTTGTTTTCTGCTTGGAATATAAATTGATTGATTATTTTTCCTACAGCCATTCCCCCGGCTGTTAGCAGGTATATTGATAGGAGTTCTGTGCTACCGAAAGGTGAAAAAGCGCGGTTTGCAGTAATGCCGAATGCAATCAGGTCAAAAGCAAAGATGTATTGCAATACATTCCATAAAGCTAATATACCGGCATTTATCAGTACTGCTTTTTGTAGAGTGTGAATTTGCTTTTTTGATCCAATGTTGTTAATAACAGCCCAGTATAGGATTGGTAGGAAGATCCAAATCCAAGTCCATAAGGTTGTAGCTGTTACGATCCTGTTAGAAGCAAGAATTAAACAGGTAAGGTTAGCTGTAAGGAATATGATTAAGGGTGTATCCAAAAATGTTGGAACAATTTGTGGATTCTTTTTTACAATAATTGTTGCTCCCCATAGAATTAACACAGTGAGGTTTAGTGTTAGGAGTACGGTTTGTTTGTTAAAGGCAATTGCGTCTGCAGTAACTGGTATAAATACTATTGGGATAACAAAGACTGTAGTTACCAAAAGTATAAAAATAGCTCTCTTGAGGATTGCTGTAGTCTTGTTTTGTGCAGCTTGCTTAGTTGTTGTCATTGGTCCGAATTTCTAATTTTGCTATGTTGAGTATTATACAGTATAGATTAACCTTATCAATATTTATGTAACGGCTGCAACTGAATCTTCTTTATTTAGCTTCATGACACGCACTCCTTGTGTTATTCTTCCCAAAGTAGATACATCTTCTAACGGTAGTTTTATAACCTTACCATTGGCAGAGATGGCAAGCAGTTCCTTATCTGTTTGGTCAACCAGTTTAATATCAGCAATTGGCCCGGTTTTATCTGTGATATCTGCTGTTAAAACGCCCTTGCCCCCTCTTTTCTGGGTAGGGTAGTCTTCCAAATTGCTCATTTTGCCGTATCCGTTTTCGGTAACAACTAATACTTTGTAGCTGTTCTCTTCACCTTGTTCAATTTTTTCCATACCAATTACTTCATCTTCTTTAATAAGAGCAATGCCGCGAACACCCTGAGCTGTTCTACCCATGGGTCTAACATCGTCCTCGTTGAACCGTATTGATTTTCCTTTTTTTGTCACCAAGAGAATCTCATCTTCGCCAGTAGTTGTTTCTACCCAACTTAGTTTGTCACTGTTTTTAAGTCCGATTGCAATAATGCCTGTGCGGCGAACGTTTTCAAATTCCTCTAAAGCGGTTCTTTTTACACGCCCGTTTTTAGTTGCTAAGAATAAATATTTTCCGTTTTTCTTTTCTTTACTAATACTGGAGAAAGCAGCTACTTGTTCATCACCTTTAATTTCTAATAAGTTGACAATTGCTTGGCCACGTGCTGTTCTTCCTACTTCTGGAATTTCCCACATTCTTAGATCAAAGACTCTCCCTGTGTCAGTGAAGAAAAGAACTCGGTCGTGTGTCGATCCTGTAAATATATCTTGTACAATATCACCTTCTTTGGTTTCCATTCCTTTTACCCCCTTACCTCCCCTGTTCTGCCGGCGGAACGTTCCTTCTGGAAGGCGTTTTATGTATCCAGACCGGGTAATTGTTACAACAACATCTTCTTCTGGAATTAATTCTTCGTCTGCAAACTCCCCTACCCCGGTTTTAACTATTTTTGTTTTTCTAGTATTGCCATGCTCTTCTTTAACTTCCTCTGTTTCTTCTTTAATTATGTTTATAACTTTTCCAGGGTTTTTAAGTATGCTAGTAAGTTCATCTATAATCTCCAAAGTCTCTTTTAGCTCCGCTTCAATTTTTTCCCTTTCTAAGCGCGCTAATCGCTTGAGCTGCATATCTAATATTGCCTGGGATTGAACAGCGGTGAGGTCAAAATTTTCCATCAGCGCTGTTTTTGCCGCATCTGTGTCTGTAGAGCTTTTAATTGTTTCAATAACCTCGTCTAAATTTTCCAGAGCAATTTTTAGTCCTTGTAGAATGTGTTCTCTTTCTTTAGCTTTAATTAGATCGAATTGGGTTCTTCTTACAATAACGTTTATGCGGTGGCGGATAAATTCCTCAATAACCATTTTGAGAGTAACTGTGCGTGGCTGGCCCTTAATAAGGCAAACATTGTTCCCATGGAAAGTGCTTTGCAGCTCTGTTTTTTTGAACAGGTTGTTCAAAATTCTCTTGGGTGTGGAATTTCGTTTAAGTTCAATTACGACTCTTAGACCTTCACGGTTGGATTCATCTCTGAGATCAGAAATACCTTCAATTTCCCCGGATTTAACTAAATCGGCAATTTTAGCTACTAAGCGGGCTTTATTAGTTTGGTATGGTAATTCTGTTATTACAATTTGGTGCTTTCCATTACCAATATCTTCAATTTCTGTTTTTGAACGGACTGGAGTGTGCCCTTTACCTTTTTCATAGAGATTGCGTATTTCCTTCTGATCGTATGCTATACCACCGGTTGGGAAATCTGGCCCTTTTATGTGCTCAATCAGTTCGTCAATGGATGCGGTAGATTCAAACTCGGGTAGCGAAGTTTCTGTGTCAGTTACTAGCTCCGGCGCTCTTTCTTCGGCATGTTGTGTCCATTCTTTTTCTGGTTGGTTTAGTGCACAAATAATTGCGTTGCAGACTTCAGCTAGGTTGTGTGGGGGAATGTTGGTGGCCATTCCAACTGCAATACCTGTTCCCCCGTTGATTAGCAGGTTGGGTATTCTGGACGGTAGCACAGTTGGTTCTTCAGTGGTATTTGCGTAGTTAGGTTCAAAGTCAACTGTGTCTTTGTCTAAGTCTTTCAACAGCTCTTCTGTTATCTTTTCTATGCGTGCTTCTGTGTACCGCATTGCCGCCGGCGGGTCACCGTCGATGGAGCCAAAGTTACCCTGCCCCTCTATTAATGGGTATCGCAGGGAAAATGGTTGGGCCATGCGGACCAGTGTGTCGTAGATAGCGGCGTCTCCGTGGGGATGGTAGTTTTTCATTGTTTCCCCAACTACTGCTGCGCATTTTGCGAAGCTGGCGTTGTGCTTCAGCCCCTGTTTGTGCATCGCGTAGATGATGCGGCGCTGGACTGGTTTTAATCCGTCGCGTATGTCTGGTAATGCTCGGCTGACAATAACCGACATTGCATAGTCCAGGTACGACTTTTTCATTTCTTCTGAGATTGGGGTTAGTTTAATGTTATCCATAACGTTTAAATTCTAAACAAATCCGAAATTCAAGATAATTAAGGTTCAAAACATATTAAAGTCCGGTTTTGGTAATTTGAAAACTTGTATTTTGACATTGTTTATTATTTAGATATTAGAAATTAGGATTTTTTATTTTCCTTGTTATACCTTTCTATCCCCCTGTTTATTATTTCCCTTGCCTCCTTTGCCGTTCCCCACCCCAGAACTTTGATCCATTTGTCTTCTTGCAAATCAGAATAAGTTTCCCAAAATTTCTTAAACTCTTTTTTTGTGTGTTCTGTTAAATCGTTTAGACCGTTAATGTGCCCAAATCTGGGGTCGTCGCATGGAACTGCTACGATTTTGTTATCCCTTTCCCCAGTATCCTCCAAGTTTACTAGTGCTATAGGTCTGCATTTTATTACGCATCCCGGAAATGTTGGATGGGTTGAAAGTACCATGATGTCTACAGGGTCGCCATCTTCTTCTAGAGTTTGTGGTATCAGTCCATATTCTGCTGGATAGAAAACAGATTCGTACAGGACCCGATTGAGAAAAAAAGCATCGATTGTTTTTCCGTATTCGTATTTGTTAGAGCATCCTCGCGGTATTTCTACTAATGCAAATATTTCGTTGGGTGGATTTTCCCCTGGTTCTAGATTATGGATAAGTGAGTTATTTTTTTTCATTTATTTATAGATCCAGCTCCTTGATAGGTATCGATTTTAGCATTTTTATTTCTGCGCTTCGGTTTTCAGTATTTTTTGCTAGACCAAAGATGACACCGGTATTTCGCTTTTCTAAATATCAACGTTTGCCATTTTGGCATTTGTCATTATAAATCTCTTTCTTGGTGCTACATCATCTCCCATAAGCATAGTGAATGTTTGTTCTGCTTCTGCAGCGTCTTCAATTGATACTTTCTTGAGTGTCCGGGTTTCTGGGTTCATGGTTGTTTCCCATAGCTGAGTAGGGTTCATTTCACCAAGTCCTTTGAATCTCTGAATGCTGTATTTTGCGTTTTTGCCTGCTTTTTCAAGGTAGTGTTTTTTTCCTTCTTCTGAGTAAATATATTCCTTGTTTTTGCCCTCTGTGATTTTGTATAGGGGCGGTTGGGCTACGTAGAGGTATCCATTTTCAATTATTTCTCGCATGTGGCGGAAGAAAAATGTTAAAACCAGGGTTGTAATGTGTTCTCCATCAACGTCTGCATCATTCATTAAGACTATTTTGTGGTACCGTAGGTTGGTGGGGTCGAAGGTCTCCCCTATTCCTGAGCCTAGAGCAATAATCAAATCTTTAAGTTTAGGATTTTCAATTATTCTATCTAGGCGGTGTTTCTCCGAGTTTATAGGTTTGCCAGTTAAAGGAAGGACAGCTTGATTTTTTCTGTCTCTCCCTTGTTTTGCACTTCCCCCAGCGGAATCACCCTCAACAATGAACAGCTCTGATCTGGCGGGATCTGATTCTTGGCAGTCAGCTAGTTTCCCCGGTAGACTAGCACCTTCTAAAGCGCCTTTTCTTATTACTGCTTCTCTGGCAGCTCTAGCTGCTGAGCGGGCTCTGGCAGCAAGTTTTGCTTTGTTTATTATTTTTTCCGCTTCATTAGGGTGTTCTTCTAAAAAAACTTCCAATCCTTCCCTTACTACTTTTTCTACAACTGTTTTTACTTCACTGTTTCCTAGTTTGGTTTTGGTTTGCCCTTCAAACTGTAGGTTAGCCGCATCCATCTTGATGGAGATAATCGCAGTCATTCCTTCTCGGACATCTTCTCCGTTTAAATTTTCCTCGTTTTCTTTAATTAATTCTTTTCTCCTTGCGTAGTCATTTATAGTTCTTGTTAATGCTGATCGGAACCCTGTTAAGTGTGTTCCTCCCTCAATGTTGCGGACATTGTTAGCAAAAGCCAATTCTAGACTAGCGTAGCCATCGTGGTACTGTACTGCTACTTCAACGTCTATACCCTCTTTTTGGCTGTGGATATAAAAAATGGTTTCGTTAACAACTTTTTTATTTAGGTTGATCGACTCTACGTATGCTTTAATACCACCTTCAAAATAAAAATTACCTTTTTTATTAGATCTTTCATCAACAAGTTGGAATTTTACTTGAGGTGTTAGGAAGGCCAGCTGCCGTAACTGGTCGTATATTTTTTGGTAATCAAAGTGTTCAATGCTAAAAATTTCACTGTCTGGTTTAAATGTAACTGTAGTTCCGCTGTTTTGTTTTTCCCCCGCGGTTTTTATTTTTTCCACTTTAGTTTGCGGAGCACCCTTTTTGTACTTTTGCCTGAATGTTTCCCCATCTCTAATTACTGTTACTGTCATTCGTTCAGACAGCGCGTTCACTACCGAAGAACCAACACCGTGCAGTCCACCGGTTACTTTATATCCCCCGCCGCCAAATTTGCCCCCGGCATGGAGTTTTGTCATACAAATTTCTAAAGCTGAGATATCTGTTCCAGGAACGTTTTCTACTGGAATACCGGCGCCGTTATCGTTTACAGTAGCACTCCCATCTTTATGGAGTGTAACTTTAATTGTGTCGCATCTTTCCGCTAGAGACTCGTCTACAGCGTTGTCAATAATTTCCGTTAATAGGTGGTGGAAGCCGCGGGTATCTGTTGACCCAATATACATTCCCGGCCTTTTTCGCACTGGTTCCAGACCTTCTAGGACTTGAATGTCTGCTGCTGTGTATTCTGATGCTGGTTTGTTCTTTATTTTTTGAGGCATAACTATTGCAGCTCGGATAATTCTACCATCCTGCTTTATATTTTCAACCTACGTATTTTTTTTGTAGCTGGTTTATTTTGCTTTTTGGTAATCTCCTTTTGGTTAGAGTTCTGCAAATTTTCTTCTGACTTCTGTTTTGATTCTTTTTTCCCGCTATTTATTTGTTCCGATTCTGATTTGGCGCAGTAGCTGGCACCTTTAGCATAGCACAGACAGCAAAGGAGTTGGCTGCAAGCTCCTTCGGAAGTGCCAGTTGAAAACATAATTTGTTCATTTTTAACATTCTCTTTCTGCGGTTCTAGTGGTTGGCTTAACCATCTCTTACAGCATAGGGGCATACCGCAGGGCCCAATACCACCAATTTGGGCTGCTTTTTGACGCGGGTTAACTGTTTGTATATTTACCTGCTGGTTAAAGGTTTTAGAAAGTTCCTTTTGCAAATAACCTTTATCTTTATCACGGATATTAGAGGAAAGAACGAAGGTTAATATACCGCCTCTGTCCTCACAGTCCTTTATAGAAGCCCCGACTCCGGCATTCTTTGCAGCATTTCGGGCAGTTTTTAAGTATGTTTGTTTGTTAAACATAGGAGTCTATTATAACACTATTATGTACTGCAGTTAAGTTCTGCGTTTGGCAGTTTAATCGCTATACGTAGGTCATTTTCTGTTGCTGGATGATCACAAAGAATACCAGTATTTATAGTTAGTAGCTCGACAGTTATGCTTATTTTAGTTTTGAAATAGGTTATTGATAGTGGTTTAGTTAAGCTGTTGTGGGAACAATACTAATCCAGTTTGATAGCCTGTTAGTTCGAATAATTTGCTCGGAAAGGTTGAATTGTGGTGGTGTACCTGGGTTGGAATTTTGCTTGTTGATCTATTGACACTTCCCTAATTGGTATGGGAGACTTTAGTGTGAGTTTAGTTTTTGACTGCCCATGAAAATACAGACAGCCCGTGGAATTGAAGACATACTATACGAAAAAGGATTAATTGACTCTGATGAGCTTTCCTCTATTAAGTTTGAACGTGTTAATAAAGGAAGGAATGCTGAAGATATTATCAAGGAGAGAAATTATGTTGATCCTAAGCAGTTAGTTAAAGCTCGCGGTGAATATTTGGAAATTCCCTATGTTGAGCTTTCTGATAAAAATATCCCCAACGAAGTTCTTGATCTTGTGCCCCAAAACCTAGCAGAGAAACATACTGTAATTCCTTTTAAAGAAGATCGTGGGAACCTTCATTTGGCAATGGCTGATCCTTTAGATTTGCAGCTAGTTGGGTTTGTGGAAAAGAAAGCAGGATTGAGGGTAAAGCCCTATATAGCTTATGGGCCTGATGTTCAGCAGGCAATATCTGATCAGTACAGAAAGACGGTAACTTCGGATGTTACCGAAGCCTTGCGTAGAGAAGGTGTGCTGAAAACATCTAAAAAAATGGAGAGGAAACCTCAGAGCATACGCGAAGCTCAGGAAGTGATTAGAGAAGCTCCTGTAGCGAGAATTGTTTCTACTATTTTAGATTTTGCAGTTAGATCTCGCGCTTCTGATATTCATATTGAACCCACTGAAGAAAAAACTCGAGTGCGCTACAGAGTAGACGGCGTTCTCCAAGAGAAGCTAACATTACCTAAAAATGTTCATCCTGCTGTGATTTCGCGTATAAAAATCCTTTCTGATTTGAAAATTGATGAGCACCGTGTTCCTCAGGACGGCCGGTTCCAGTACACGGTTGATGATTCGCAAATTGATTTGCGTGTTTCTACTCTACCCACAGTTTATGGCGAGAAGGTAGTTATGCGTATTTTGCGTAGTGAGGTTTCAATTATGGATTTAGGTGAGCTTGGTTTGCGTGGGCTTGCACTTAAGCGTATAAAGGAGGGGTTGCGGCATTCAAACGGTATTATTTTAGTAACTGGACCAACAGGATCTGGAAAAACAGTTACTTTAGCTTCGTGTCTTTCAATAGTGAACACTATGGAAGTTAATATTATTTCGTTGGAGGATCCTGTTGAAATTCGTGTGCCGGGGGTCAGTCATGTGCAAATTAATCCCCAGGTAGGTTTAACTTTTGCTTCTGGACTCCGCTCTATTCTGCGCCAAGATCCTGATATTATAATGGTTGGTGAGATTCGTGATTCTGAGACGGCTCGATTAGCTGTGCACGCTGCATTGACCGGCCATTTGGTATTTTCAACAGTGCACACTAACAGCGCTTCTGGTACTTTAGCCCGGATGGTTGATATGGGTGTAGAATCTTACCTTTTAGTACCTGCGGTTACTGTTATTGTTGCTCAGAGATTAGTAAGGGAAATTTGTCCTAATTGTAAAAAGGAGTACCAACCTGCTGATAAAGTAAAGGACGATTTAAAGAAGATGTTAGGTAGCTTGTATAATAAGTATGAAAGTGTAACGCTGTATAAAGGGGAAGGTTGTAATGGATGTGCCGGTAGTGGTTACGCAGGGAGAACTGGTATCTTTGAGGCTTTGACTATTTCTGATAAAATATCCTCAATGATATTAGAAAACAAGACTGCAGCAGAAATAGAGAGACAAGCAGTAGAAGAAGGTATGGTTACTTTAAAACAAGACGGTTATCTTAAAGCTATTGAAGGGCATACTACTATAGAAGAGGTACTGAGAGTAACTGAAACTTAAGTTATTATTTTTATGGAGATTAATAAGCTTTTAAATATTGCCAACCAGCAAAATGCTTCCGATTTGTATTTAACAGTGGGGGCTCCTCCTACTCTACGTGTCGCAAATAGATTAGAACCTATTTCCGGCTTTGAACCTCTGACACCAGAAGAAACAGAAGAACTGGTTCTTTCACTTTTGGATGAAGAACAACGTGAAATTTTGGAGTTAAACAAAGAGTTGGATTTTTCGTTCTCGTTTGGGCAGCTGGCACGTGTACGGGGTAATGCTTTTCACCAGCGAGGTTATGTAGCAGTTTCTCTTCGGCTAATCTCAATGGAAATAGCTACTATTGATGAGTTAAATCTTCCTGATGTCTGCTATAAATTTGCCCAATTGCCTCAAGGATTTGTTTTAGTTACAGGACCGGCTGGTCAGGGAAAATCAACAACAATTGCGGCGATTATTGATGAGATCACTAGAACAAGATCAGTTCATGTTGTAACTATTGAGGATCCAATTGAATATATTTTTCCTAACCGCGGCTCAATAGTTAACCAACGGGAGCTTCATCTGGATACCCATTCTTGGGATGTTGCGTTGCGTTCATGTCTAAGGGAAACGCCAGATGTTGTACTAGTTGGTGAAATGCGAGATTACGAAACCATTTCTTCCGCAATTACTATTGCTGAAACAGGTCACCTTGTGTTTTCTACTTTGCACACCAACTCTGCTGCTCAGACAATTGACAGGATTATTGATGTTTTTCCTGAACACTCTAAGAAACAGGCTCAGGTGCAGTTAGCAGGTATATTGGGAGGAGTTCTTTCCCAGCGTCTGATTCCGTCACTAGATGGGGGTCTTTATCCAGCTGTCGAAGTGCTACTCCCTACCCAAGCTGTTCGCAGTACTATTCGAGAGGGTAAGACTCACCAGATTGATAATATAATTTCTACCAGTTTGGATGTGGGAATGATTCCTTTGGAAAAATCTTTAGCGAAATTAGTTCGTAGTAATATAATTTCTGAAGAAGAGTCTCTGCGCTACACAATACATCCGGAGCAGCTTAGCGGGTATCTAGCTAGAATGTAATAAGCTAGAGTTTAATTCCTGTATGATTTATGAATACAAAGCTCGAGAACTAGAATCAGGTAGGCAAGTAAAGGGTAAAATCGAGACCACTTCTGAGGAGCGTGCTGCTGAAACTTTAAGAGGCAGAGGTATGGTTCTTACTTCGTTGAAATCTGCTTCCGGTGGTATTGACCTTGGAGAGTATTTGGATCGTTTGCAAGGCATTAGTTTGAAAGATAAGGTCGTTTTTACCCGTCAATTATCTACAATGATCTCCTCTGGACTCCCCCTTAACGAGGCATTGAATGTTCTCCAGCAGCAAACTAGTAATAATAAGATGAAACAGCTGATTGGGAGGATTTCTAGAGATGTAAGTGGCGGCTCGTCTTTGTCTGAAGCGTTAGCTGGCCACTCTGATGTTTTTTCTCCTGTTTATATTAACCTCGTGAAGGCTGGCGAAGCTTCCGGTGCGTTGGAAGAGGTTTTACAGCGTTTAGCAGAGGGTTTGGAAAGTAGTAAAGAATTTAGAGGAAGGATAATTGGTGCAATGATATATCCTGTAATTGTTATTGTTGGGATGGTTGGCGTGTTTGTTTTGATGATGACTATGATTGTTCCTCGACTTACCGAAATGTATGAAGATATGGGTGCGGAACTGCCTTTGACCACCGAGATAGTAATTGCTCTTTCTAATTTTACTGTCCATTATGGGTGGATTTTAGGTATCGGTCTTGTAGGGGTGTTTTTTCTAATTAGGCGGCTGTTAAAGGTACGCGATGTGAGGAAGAAAGTTGATGAGTTTATTTTTGGCATTCCAATTGTGGGAAATTTGATTAAAAACACACTACTTACAGAATTTACCCAAACCCTGTCTTTATTAGTTAGTTCTGGTATTCCAATACTAGATTCTTTGGAGATAGTGGCCGATGCAACTAATAATTTGATTTACCATGATGTTATTATGGATGCTCGGAAAGAGGTATCTTACGGTTCAAATTTAGCGGGTCCTTTTAAAGCTTCGCAACATATCCCGCCGATTGTTGGACAAATGGTTGCTGTTGGGGAAGAAACTGGAAAATTGGATGAGGTGCTTTTACAATTGAATCGCTTTTTCAAGAACGAGGCGGATACTGCTTTGGAAGCATTGATGTCCGCTATGGAACCATTAATTATGATATTATTAGGTGTGATGGTTGGCGGTTTAATTTTTGCAGTTATTGTTCCAATTTACGGATTAACAAGTCAGATTTAGGACATGCGGTGCTGTGGAATTGTATTAAATATTGTTTAATTCTGTAGAACGTGTTTGGAACATATATTTGTTACTCGAGGTATAAGATAATCTTTTGAGAGGGGGTGAAATGAACACAAATGAATAGACACGGTTTTACACTTATTGAACTGTTGGTTGTTATTGCTATTATTGGTGTTTTAGCTGGTGTAGTTATGGTTGCTATTAACCCCGCAACTCGTATGCAGGAGTCTCGTGATGCGGGTGTGAAAAGTGATATCGGGCAAATAGCTACAGCTATGGAAGCTTACTTCACAAGGCGGGCTGAGTATCCAAGTTCTGTTGCCGATTTGGTAGTTAGTGACGACTTGAAAAGGGAACCGACACACCCAGATGGAACAAGCTATACAGTTAATGCGTCTGCAACCAATGATGCAATTATAGTTTACGGTAATTTGGAGGCAGATGCTTCCGAAGGTTGTGCTGCTGGGGAGGCCCATTTTTGTTTTCAATCTTCTGATGGCCAGACTGGTGTAGTTTGCGGTGAGCCAACAGGGACTAGCTGTGGCACTTTCCAGTAGATTTGGGTGCAAGCCAGCAAAAAGTTTAGTAAATGAAACGCACGGGGGGGCGGGTGCCCTCCCTTGTGGGTTTACTGTTATAGTTATGCAAGCCCGGTCCCCATCCCCTACTGATTACACAGATTGCTTTTGGGTATTTGTGTAATTGTTACAAATTTTGCTGCTTCTTGTATACTTAGTATTGTGTTGTTAATATCCCTAACCCTTTTCCTTTTCGGTACTGTTGTTGGTTCGTTTTTGAACGTTTTAATTGCTAGATTACCTAGTGAGGAAAGAATTACTGGTCGGTCGTATTGTCCGCACTGCAGCCATCAGCTTTATTCCCAAGACCTTGTTCCTCTACTCTCCTTTGTTTTTCTTGGTGGGAAGTGCCGATACTGCAGAAAAAAAATATCTTGGCAGTACCCTGTGGTCGAGTTTGTAACAGGGTTGAGTTATGCAGCAGTGGGGTTTTTAATTACCCTGGGAAGTATCACAGAAATTACCAAGCTGGTTCTTATGTTGATTATTGCCTCTTGTGCTATTGTACTTTTTTTTATTGATTTAAAGCACAAGATTGTGCCGGAAAGTGTGGTTTTGGTAAGTGTGTGTGCTGCGTTTGTTCTACAGATTTTGAGTAAAGGGATGTTATTAACCGTGTTACTGAGCGGTTTGGGCGCTGCTGTTTTTTTTCTAATTTTTCATATTGCGGGTGGGGTTTTTTCATCTCACGGGTGGATGGGGTTTGGAGATGTGGAATTAGCTTTTTTGGTTGGTTTAGTTAGCGGGTGGCCTTTAGTGGTAGTTAGTTTGTTGTTTTCCTTCTTGACCGGTGCTTTAGTGTCTATTACACTAATTTTAAAGAACAAAAATCAGGTGAAGCCAGCTGATCAGTTGAAGAAAACTGTTCCATTTGGACCTTTTTTGATTTTAGGTACTGTGACAGCTCTTTTGTTTGGAAACCGTTTTTTAATTTGGTATCTGAGTTTTCTTTAGCACTATGCTAGTATTTAGTAATGCTGATAATTTAATATTAATATTTAAAAATGATTAATTTGTTTACATTTAAACTGCACAAGAAACCGGCGTTTACATTAATAGAGCTATTGGTTACTATTGTAGTTTTAGGAGTTATTTCTGGAATTGTTATTTCTGTGCTTAATCCTATTAAACATATGGAGACATCTCGCGACTCCCGCCGGAAAAGTGATTTAGGTTCGATTCAAACCGCTTTAGAAATGTATTACAGTGAAAACAATGCCTACCCCGACTCTGTACCTTTTGGAACCAATTGGGAAGAAGCTGGGGTTACTTATATGCGTCAGGTTCCGCAAGATCCTTTAAGCGGTCAGAGTTACACTTACACTCCTGATGGAGATCGACAAGGATACACACTTTGTGCAACTTTGGAAGAAACCGGTAGTGATTACTGTGTACAAAATCCGTATTAATAGTCCTTTTAATTAACCCTGTTTGTTAAATATGTCTTCTTCCTCTGCCCTAACTTTAATTGAGCTACTAATAACTATATCTATCTTTGCTATTGTTACAGCAATTGCTATTCCTGCGTTTTCTAACTTTAACCAGCGACAACAGTTGACTAGGGCTTTAGAGCAAGTGCGTACTGATTTGCGTACTATGCAGAGCCAGGCGGTGTCTGGTGCAGAAGGGTCGCAGTGGGCGGCAGTTTTTGACGCAAGTACCGATACTTATCAGTTAGGTCAGTACGATGGCGGTTTAGTAAATCCACAAACACGGGATATATCTGGCAGTGTTGACTTAACAACTTCGCCTACTGTGGTTTTTAATCGTTTAACAGGTGTGTCTGTGAACGGAACGCACTATATAACATTGTCTTTAGGCGGAATTACGCGTACCATTACTGTATATTCGGGAGGTAATATTGAATAATAACTGTAAAGGACAATCTCTGATCGAAATGCTTATTGCTGTTGCTGTGATTGCGGTTGTTGTCAGCGCACTAACTATGCTTGGAATATCTGCTGTCCGATCCTCTGACCAAGCTAAAAAGAAAAGCGCTGTAGTTAAGCTGGCGAATAAAGGTGTTGAACTGGTAAGGTATTGTCGGGACAGTTCAGAAAGCTGGTCCGCGTTTTTAAGTGATTGCGGGAGTCCGTCTGGTTGGAGCGTTCCTTCTGGTTACACAGGTAGCGTAAGAATTCAGGAGGTTGATCAATTGGGTAACCCGGCTTCGGGAACGGGCCGTGCTTTGGTTACAGTTACAGTTAGCTTTACAGATAGCACAGGTACCCATGATACTGTAGCCGAAACCTATTTAACAGACTGGTATTAGTAAGTAGTTGTACGTGGGGCGCTTAGCAGAATACTTATTGCCGGAAAGGCAGGTTTAGAAAAAAATGCGATTTAGTAAAGGTTTTACTTTAATTGAAGTGCTAGTTGTAATTGGTGTTTTAACAGTGGTGGCTGGTTTGGGTGCATCGATTTTTTCGTCTCTTTTGCGCTCTTATAATAAGGCGCATATAGTTAATGAGTTGGAGCAGAACGGTAATTTTGTTCTTTCTATAATGGAACAGCAGATTCGGAATGCTATTGATGTACAGGAGGTTTCCAATGGAATAGAGCTAGTACTCCGTGATACTGGTGCTACGAAGCGGTTTGAGTATGTGCCAGACGATTGTGCTTCTGGAGTAAATGGTTATATCAGGGATAGTGCTGGTAATATTTTAACCGGATCTGATTTGGTCTCCGGGGTTAATATTACAGATGCAACCTTTGTTGTACATGATTCGGGAACTGATTTACCTAAAACAGTCGATATTTCTTTAACTGCGGCTCAGGCTTGCAATGCCCCTGACCGTTTGGATTACCAAGCACAAGCACATATGCAAACTACTGTAGTTGTTCGCGCCGGTTATGAATAATTCTTTTTCATTCAGCTTTTTGGTAGGGGTGGTATTACTTTTTTGAGTTGTTGACAGGGCTGATTTAGTTCTGTTACTGTTGAGGTATAAAAAACTATGCGTAAACAATCTGCTCAGACTCTTATAATTATCCTTATTGTAATGGCTGTTTCCCTTACTATAGGTTTAGGAGTCGCCTCTCGGGCTGTTTCCACACTCCGCCAGTCATCCTCTACTGCACAGTCAACAGCAGCTTATCATGCTGCGGAAGCAGGAACTGAGTATTTTTTGAAGACATTGACAGAAGACCCCGCTTACCGACAAAATCCAGATTGTAATAATGACTCCAACTGGACCAGCTTACCGAATAGTGATGCTGCATATTGCTGTACAGTCAGGGATCTTGCTGGTGGATTTAGTGCTCATGTTAGGCAGGATGATGTGGTGGAAGTTGATTTGGGTGGGGCTGCTATGCAAGGTGAAACTATAGATATTCGCTGGCATGCAGCTAGCGATTCAGAGCCACCAGCAGCAATAACTTTCTTGTTGGTGGAAGATCGTGGCGATGGTACTTATCACCACGTTAAGAGCGCCTTTGACCCTTACGATTCTCGCCGTATTGCTGATAATAATTTTGCTGCTCCTTCAATTGTTTCCGGTGATTATGGTTATCGTGCTTCTGTGGCGACGGAAGCTGGTGGAGGTGATCGGGAAAGATTGCTCAGGATCCGTCCGTTGTATTCAGGAACCCATTTGGAGGTGAGTGCCCGGGATGGTACTCCCCTCCCCGACCAGCAGGTAGAACTTTATTGTGAAGGTAAAGTTGCAAATATTTTTCGTAAAGTACGAGTTGTTAAAGGTAACCCCGCATTGCCGTCTATTTTTGATTTCGTTCTTTTCTCAGCTTCCCAAACACAGCCGCTTACTAAATAGCTTTATTTAAGTAGTTTTAGACAGAACTCCTATTATTATAGAATGGATATTACAGACTAGTTTACTAATCCTCTTTTTGTACGGAATGGCTTTGACTTTTTAGGGGAAGTTAAGAACAAGGTTATCTAGGAGAATTTGCTGATTAACATTGGTTTGCGTTAATTTTTTTTGCGCCTCTTTTGTATTTTTTATCATTTGTAGTAAATGCTTCTCCCCTATTTTATTTATCGGACTCCCTTGTTTACTGTTTATTTCTTTATTGATAATTTTTTCCGGAATATATTTTGAGATTAGGCCATCGCGGGCTGCTGTTAGCCAGTAAGTTAACATATTGTTTACTAGATCGCGGTCCATCCCCTTTATATTATAAGACCATTCTAACCGCGCTCCTTTACTGCTGTTTAAAAGTAACTGTAGATCACTGACAGCATTTTGGTGTTTTTTGCTACCTAGCCTGATGTCTATAGCCGACTTAAGATTTATGATTCGGCACCGGGATTGAATTGTTGGTAGGAGTTGGTTAGGTTTGGATGTGCTGAGGATAATAATAGCTTGCTGTGGGGGTTCTTCCAGAGTTTTGAGAATGGCGTTTTGGGCTTCGGTGGTCAGTAAGTGTGCTTTTTTTATCCAGCATATTTTAAGTTTATTTTTTGCTGCTCTTAAACCGAGCCGAGTTTTTATTTTGCGAATTTGGTCTATGCCAATCGCTCCCCCTCCCGTTTCAGGTGTTACTTCCATAATTCCTGATCTGGCTGTCTCGTAGTTTTTTACTATATCTTTTGCTTTTTTTCCTCGCTGTTCTTCAGTGCCTTTGGTTATTAAAAATGCGTGAATCATCAGCTTTTTTACTCAGTATATTTATTAACCAGTTTTATTAGAGTTTCTTTGTTTTGCAACCCGCGTAGAGTTTCGATTGGTTTGCTGTCCTTGAATATTATCAGGGTTGGTATACTGCGAATGTTATATTTTTGTGCTGTTTGGGGGTTTTCTTCCACATTGAGTTTTCCGACCAGCAGATCTTCCCTTTCTGCTGCTATTTGTTCTACAATCGGTCCTTGTATTTTGCACGGATAGCACCACGAGGCCCAAAAATCAACCAAAGTGACTTTGTTGCTTTCTAGTACTTGAGTTTCAAAATTTTTGTCTGTAAATATTTGCGCCATTGAAAAAACACCTCCTTGCAGTGTATTACACTTACAGTGTATTACAGCTATTTTACATTTTAAGTAGGTGGGCAACAAGGTGCAAGATTGGTGGCGCATTACTAAAGTTCAAAGCTGGTATCTTTAGTTCTCATTTGTTGCCTGTTTTTGTATATTTTGATAATGTATAATAGTGATATCTATGCCCACCCTGTTTAGTATTTTATGTTTTCTGCTGTTGCTATTGTTTCCCGGTGCTAGCTTTGCTCAGACAGATACTACTCCCCCGCAGACAACTGCGACTTTAGATCCAAGTTCGCCGGACGGTGATAATAATTGGTACAGTTCCCCCCTCTCAATTACTTTGGAAGCAATTGATTTAGAATCTGGAGTTGCCAGTATAAACTGGAAGCTAAATGATGAGCCTTGGCAAACTGATACTTTTGCCTCATCGGTTAATTTAGTGCCGAATTCTTCTTTTGAGCTGGATGCGGATTTAGATGACAATCCGGATTACTGGGTGTTTGCTGGTACAAGCGGCTCAGTTGGTGAGTTGGATTCTGTTTCCTATATTGGCTCTAAATCGGCGAAAATTGCTGCTGCCACTAACGGTTGGAGCTCTTTTTCTTATGTTAATGATTACTCTGTGATTACACCACCGCAAAGTTTGCACTTTTCGGTCTGGTTAAAGGGTGATTCTGTAACTGGTACTGGGGCTTATTTTAAGATTTATGTATTATCACCCAGTGGTCCCAGCTTAGTTTATTCTGCAGATTCTTTAGCTTTATCAGACACCTTTGATTGGACACGACTAAGTGCTGAATTTGATGTTGCCGATACTTCTGTTTACGGTGTTTATGCAGAGATTGGTATTGATGGGGTTGGTAGTTTGTGGATTGATGGTGCTGTTTTGGCAGAACATACAGAAGAACCATTGGTAAATTTGACCTATTTTCGGAATGGAGAGCACACCTTTTATTATTACAGCGAGGACAGCGCAGGCAATAAAGAAGGTGAGCAGAGTTTGAATTTTAAAATTGATACTGTTGCACCAACAAATTGGCGGGATTTTGGTGTTTTAAGGTGTGCTTTATCCAACGACCACACTCTTTATTCCTGGATTACTGTATCTGATTACACATCCGGTCTCCAGCCTTACACAGACCAGTTCCAGTATTCTGTTGATGCAGGCGAAACTTGGGGTTATTACGAGGATTTGAACAAATGCTCTGGTACTTGGCATAATAATGAATGGCGCAACATTTTATCTATTTTTCCTTATCCCGGTGCAGAAGATTTAACTTTAGTAACCCCGTGTATTAATTACTGTAATTCTAATTGGCAAGTTTGTAAAATAGTGCGTTTCCGCGTTGAAGATATGGCAGGTAACGAAAGTGTTAAAGATATTTGTATTAATGGTGCTTGGAGCAGGGTTAGTGGGGGTGGTGATGTGTATGCTGGTTCTGATATTACAATGACTACTACAGGTGCTGCAAGCAATGCGGATGGTTTGATTATTTCTTCTGGTACTGTTACCAATTTTTCAACTTCCCAGCCTTGGAGCGCGCTTGAGTTTTATCCATACATTGAAAGTTATACTTACAGTTATCTTTCTGATAAGTATACTAGCCAGACCATGATTGATTCTTTGCCAGCAACCAGCGGATATTTTACCACTGGTGGTTCTTTTGTTATTGATAGAGGGACAGTTCCGTCTAATTTGAATAGCGCTGACTTTAGTGCTGTTATCTTTGTTGACGGCGACTTAATTGTAAATACAGATTTAGAGTTAGGTAATTCGGGAGCTATTGTTTTTGTGGTTAGTGGTGATGTGTACGTTGAGAGAAGAGTGAATAATTTATCCGGGGTATTTCTGGTTGATGGTAGTTTTGATACTTCTTACAATGGTGGGAGAAATTTAGACACCCTCCATATTTGGGGGTCAGTTAAGGCGGATAGTATAATTCTGTCCAGAAGCTTGATTAGTAGGGATAATATTAGTGAGCCGGCTGAGGACTTCCACTTTGAGCCCAAATATTTCTGGTTGTTAAAAGATCTTTTGGGTGAGAGGCAGCTGACGTGGCAAGAGGTAACTGATTGACAGAAAGTTTTTATTATGGGAAACTTATTTGGATTGGTTAAATAAACTGCCCAAATGGAATTTATAGGACTTGATATTGGTTCACGAAGTATAAAAGCAGTTCAGCTTACGGGCCCTGCTTCTAAAAAAAAATTGGTAGCTTACGCAGCTGCTCCTCTTAAAAACTCTTCTCAGCCTTTGGATTCCCGCGAAAAAAGTTTTGATGTAGATGATTTAAGAGAACCATTGAAAAACCTTCTATCTACTGGTGGTTTTACCTCAAGAAACGCTGTAGCTTCCCTACCCGAATCAAAAATATTTACACGAGTTATCGATATGCCCAAGATGAGTAAAAAAGAATTAGACACTGCTATACGCTTTGAGGCCGAGCAGTATATACCTGTGCCTCTGGATGACGTTACTATGGATTGGGATTTTATACCTGACTATACTGATGAGGATGGTAAAACGGGGGTGCTGTTGGTAGCCGCTCCTAAATCACTAATTGCTAATGTGGTAGATTTACTTAAAAAATCTAGAGTTGAAGCTGTGGCTATCGAATCAGAGACAACATCTATAGTACGCTCAGTTGTTGGTGCTGATCCTAATCTACCAACAACTATAGTTATTAGTGTTGGGGCGGCTACCACAGATTTAACTATTGTTAAAAATGGTGTTATTCGTTTTACTCGGAGTATTGGCACGGGCGGAGATGCTTTGACTAGAGCTATTTCTCAGAATCTAAACTTAAATTACGAGCAGGCGGAGGAGTATAAACGCAGTTACGGTTTGGATAAAAGCCAGGCAGACGGTGAAATCGCAAAAGTTCTTACACCGGTTTTTAAAGTTATTTTAAATGATGTTCGTCGCGCATTGTCTTTTTATAAATCCCGTAACCCTAGAGATGAAGTTAAACGGGTGGTTTTAGTTGGTGGTTCTGCTTCCCTGCCGGGAGCAACTGCTTTTTTAGCCGAGGCACTGGGTATTGAGATACAGCTTGGTGATCCGTGGCAAGGAATTCAAATTCCTGAAAACTTTAACCGTCAGGAGTTGGAAGAGAAGGGTCCTGCCTTTTCTGTAGCAGTTGGTTTAGCTTTAAAGAAAGTTTAAATGAGTATAAATCTGTTACCTCACGCACTAGCAGAAGCGCAGCGCAAAAAAAAGAGAAAGCGGTTGTTGTTCTTGGTTGGGTTAGCAATTCTTTTTTTGGCATTTATTGTTTCTTCAGGCTCGTTTGGGTACCGTACTATGCTAAGCTCCCAGGAAAAACAGATGCAACGTACAAAAGCATTAAAGACGGAAGAATTACGTGATTTACAAAGTTTGGAACAATCTGTGGTTGATATTTCAAAAAGGGCTGACATTATTGACCGGCATTTTAAAAATGTGAAGAATTACTCGGTTTTGGTTGAAAAGGTGCTTGCGTCTACATTCACTGGTGTGCAGATTACAGATGTGTCTCTCCTTATGAATAATCGGCTAAATGTTGTTGGTAGTGTTCAAACATATGACTCACTATCTAAGTTTCTGGATGAGTTGCTTAAAACCGGTTCGGCTAGTCAGGAAAAAGTATTTGTTTCTATTGATTTGCAAAGGGTTACTAGTAACCCGGCAACCGGCAATAGAGAATTTGATTTGGATTTAGAGCCTAATTTAGGAGTGCTTAAATGAATTTAACAGATATAGAACAGAAAATACGAGCGGTTCAGCTGGGGTATATATTGCCAGGTGTGTTTTTACTTGCAGCAGTGGGTCTGGTTTTTTTGGTTGCTCTTCCCCAGTTTTACCAAATTTCGCAAATTCGGGCTGAAAAAGATGTTTTGCAGGACGAAATTGATGAGCTTAAACAAAGAATTGCTGTTCTCTCTGAGTATGGTGCACAGAAAAATCTGATTCGTGATTATGAGGAATTATTGCTAAGGGCTTTACCTGAGGAGAAGTTGGTTCCTCAGTATATGACGCAGATAGAACAGATGGCACAGGAAGCGGGGTTGGCAGCTGAGTCAGTTAGTTTCGGAGCAGGAACTACTGTATCCAAAGCACCATCCCAAAATGCTGAGGCATCTGTGACCCCACCTGGTGCACAAGAGCTGGTAGTTAATGCAACTTTCACTGGTCCACTCTCCAACAGTTTGAAGTTTTTAAAGACTGTGGAGTCAGCTTCGAGATTAGTTTTTGCGCGTTCGATTCGGACTACTTATAAAGAAGGTTCTCAAGAGGTGGCTGGTAGTTATACGCATACTTACGGACTGGTCACCTACTTTATGCTTCGGGAGAAGGCTACAGAAACAGCATCGTTTGCTAAGGATTTGCAAAGTGCTACAATTCAGGATGTTATTAAGCAACTTCGATTGCTGAACCAGTATAGTACTTTGACTCCTGCAGATTCTTCTGAAGAATCACCTAGTATTTTAGAACAGCCTGAGCCTGCTACTCCTTCTGCTGTTGAGCAAGATACTTCTGCTACACCTTAGCATAATTTTTAGATTTTGTTGCTTATTCTTATTTGCTTGCCGATCTCTTTTTATGTTGTATTGCTCAATTTTTGGGAATTATTTAGTAAGTCTGGTCTTCTTTTCTTGGTTTTCTGAATAGCCTTTTTCTTTCTCCATTCAGCAATCTCTTGATGGTTACCTGAGAGAAGTACTTTTGGCACCTTCCAGCCGCGGAAGCTTGCGGGTCTTGTATATTGCGGCGGCTCGAGCAGCGTTTTCGATTCACCGTTTTTGCGGTTAGAGCTAATGGTTGTTAATGATTCACTTGTTATTGTTTCTTTGTCAAGTACTTGGGGTATTAGACGGGTGACAGCATCTGTAACTACCATGGCGGGTATCTCTCCTCCTGTCAAAATGTAGTCACCAATAGAAAGTTTCTCATCGACTAAGTGCTGCTGTACTCTTTCATCTACTCCTTCGTAATGGCCACAGATTAGAATAAGGTGTGTAAGTTGGGACAGTTCTGCAGCTTTGGATTGATTGAATAGTTTACCTTGGGGGCTTAGAAGGATGGTTTTTGATCTTTTCGATCTAAGTTCTGCTACAGCATCAAATATTGGTTGGCACATTAGTACCATGCCAGGACCTCCTCCGTAAGGCTTATCATCTACGCTTTTATGTTTGTCTTTTGACCAGTTTCTTAGATTGTGTGTGTTTATATTTACTAGGCCTTTTTCTTGAGCAATTTTTATTATTGATTCATCAAAAGGACCCTGAAACATTTGGGGAAATAGAGTTAAAATGTCAATTTTTAGTGTGCTCATTTTTTTGGCGGTTCTCAAATACTCTTGAATTCCGAAGACTCAGTTACCTAATTTTAAAAAATTTAATGACTGTTTGGCTGTTGAGTTGGTTCATTTTCTACCACTTGCACATTTACTCCTTTGTTTTGCTTTATTGCTTTTATTTTTACAATGTTTTGTAATGCTTTGATTACACTGCCTCCTTTTCCAATTATGGTACCAATATCTTCTGGTTTAGCTTTTATTTTTAAATTAACCCATCCCTGCTCTGTTTCTTCGGAGTGTACTTGTACTTCTTGCGGGTTTTTAACTATTGATTTGGTTAAGAATTCTAGAAGATTTTTCATATTAATTTTAAGCAAGTTAAA